>JAIERK010000050.1 GCA_019746975.1 Candidatus Obscuribacterales bacterium | reverse complement strand
GACTGCTCCTCAGCCCGAAAATAATATTGTAAGAACGGCTATTGAAGCGCTTGCGGGTGTACTTGGCGGAACCCAGTCGCTGCACACTAATTCGATGGATGAAGTGCTCGGTTTGCCGACTCAGAAAGCGGCTCACATCGCTTTGAGAACGCAACAGATTATCGCGCATGAGACGGGAGTCGCAAATGTCGCGGATCCGCTCGCTGGCTCGTACTATGTCGAGTGGCTCACCGATGAGCTTGAGCGCCAGGCTAACGTATACTTCAAAGAAATCGAAGAGATCGGTGGTGTCATCGCCGGTATCGAGAAAGGCTACTTCATGAAAGAGATCGCTGATGCTGCCTATCGCTTCGAACAGAAGATGATGTCGGGAGATCGTCATTTCATCGGTCTGACCTCATTTAAAGAAGAGGCTCCCGGTTCCAAGATTGAAATCCTCAAAATTGGCCCAGAGTATCAAGAGCGTCAAACCAAGCGCATCACAGCTATGAAGCAACGTCGTGACAGCGAGAAGGTCGCTAACACTTTGGCGGCTCTGAAGCTCGCTGGCAAAGAAGGAAAGAATACCTTCCCCATCTTGATCGATTGTGTTGAATCGTACGCCACACTAGGCGAAATCTGCGATGCAATGCGAGAAGTCTGGGGCGCCTACCGCGAAACTGCTGTTCTCTAGAATACAGTCCAACAGTTGTCGGAGGGTTAAGCCCAAGGGCAGTACTGGAGCGGTCGTGAACTCCGGCTAGAAATATTCGGTTTGGCTCGGCATGGTCGCAAAGGATGCGAGTTGGCCTGGAGTTCCTTATAACCTTGTGAGCCAGCGAGTCGGTGGCGGGCCCTGAAGCACTGCTCTCCCAGCAGTTTGCGACGGTCGAGCGACTCTGGTTAATCGAGCGCTTTTTTGTCGACCTTTCCGCTGCGTGTTTTTGGAAGAGGCTGATCGATTGGGCGCAAGTTCCATTCCATTGGTCTCAGCTCTCGTTTTAGATGTTCCTGGCAGAATTGCTTCAGATCTTTCAAAATCTGCTCTCTGGCAGCCTTCTTCGATTCGTCGGATTCTGAGAGTTGTTTACTCAATTCATCGTCGCTTATAACAATTGTCGCTTTGACGATTTGTCCGAGCTTCTTGTGCTCTGGTCCCGTAACTGCGACTTCGCGAACGAGGGGATTGCGAAGAAGAACCTCTTCGACTTCCGATGGAAAAACTTTGTTGCCGGCAACCACGATCATCTCTTTAGCGCGGCCGGAGATGAAAACATAACCGTCTTTGATGTAGCCGATATCGCCTGTTTTGTACCCTTCAGCGGAAAGTACCTCAGCGGTTTTCTCTGGTTGACCGAGATAGCCCTTCATAAGATGCGGACTGTCAATCACGATTTCACCTTCCTGGCCTTCCTGCAATATTTCTCCATCGGCATTGATAATTTTGACCTTCACTGATGGAACAGGTCTGCCGATAGATTCTATTGGTCCATCAAGGTTCAAGGCGATAATCTTTGATTCGGTAGAACCGTATCCATTATTAATCCGTTTCTTGAACTTGCGTTCGAACTCTTCCGCCAGTGATACCGGAAGCGGTGCGCCGCCGGATAACAAAATTCGAGCTCGCTCCAGATTGATGGCTCCCTCAGGTGCTCCGAGAAGAGCGCCATACATGGTGGGAACGCCGGCCAGAATTTGTGGACGATAGTTGTTGATAGAGGCTATGAACTTACTCGGTTCCAGCTCACAAAATACAATGGAAGAACCGTACATCAAGCAGGCACAGACCACTTCGAGACCAAAAATATGGCTGACTGGAAGCGGCATTAAAGCAAAGGTTTTGCCGTCGAGGTCGGCAAGGTGTCCAAGCTCTTTCAAATTTTCGACCAGTGACCTGAGATCGTGAACAGCGCCCTTCGGGACTCCCGTCGTACCTGAAGTCAAAATCATCAGCGCATCAAAGTCGAGCTTTATAGAAGTTCTGGCTGACGAGGAAGCTGCGCCATCGCTATCGCTTTCTAGCTGATCCAGCATGACCAGCTTCTCGCTTGCCGCGAAAGATTCTTTGAGTTTTTCCACATCTGGAAATTGAGGCGAGACGAGAATCAAGTCTGCCTTCAAACTGTTGCCGACATTCGCCGCCTCGGCCGCTGTCATTCGAAAATCTACAGGCACCGCGAGAAGCTCCAGACGCCAAGACGCAATAATTGCAGCCACGAGTTCGGTACAGTTGGGGCTGAGCATTACTACTCGATCGCCCTTTTCAAGACCACGCTTTTGGAAAAACTTCTCACAACCAGAGACAAGTTTGTAAAACTCAGGGTAGCTCACTCTACGCTCCGCGCCATCTTTTGGTTGGGCGATGGCTGTGCGCTCTTTGCCGTCTGCGTGCGGGCCGTACAACAAATCTTCGGCTGTCGGCAGGGTGGTTTTCATGAATCAACGACCTCATCTAACATAATTGTGATTTTACGCTTACCGAAATTTGCGTGATCTCTCAGCATACACATATACAATTGTTTGATAGCTCAAAAGTAAAATACAATGGCCCACATCGCCACCGGAACGGCGGACATACAGTATGACAGCCTTGCTCTCATTCCGCTCGGCGGGCAGAATGAGCTCGGTCAACTGCTGTGGATTCTCACCTTTGGTGGGGAGATGCTTTTGATTGATGCCGGAGCTGCATATCCTGCTGAAGATTTGCCTGGCGTCGACCTGCTCTTCCCGAACACGAATTTTCTAGAAGCCAATCAGGAGCGCATTCTCGCACTGCTGCTCACTAATGGTCATGAGGAGCATTGCGGTGCTGTCAACTACCTCCTGCGCCATCTTTCAATTCCAAAGATTATGGCGCCCCGCTTCGTGTCTCAACTTCTCAGCCAATCAAATTTATCGTCGCCAACCGAGACGGCTGAAGTCACGCAGCTGTCGAAAGTTCTCGATACCATCAAAGTGCGCGAAAGCTATCAGATTGGTCCGTTTCAAGTGGAATGGATGAATGTCAACAATGCCATCGCAGACGCTTGTGCGCTCCGCGTCAGTACTCCTGAAGGTGCTGTCGTTTATACGTCGAGCTTTAAACTTGACCAAACTCCCGTTGACAAGCGCTTCTTGGACATCAACGGCTTGGCAGGCAGTGGTGACAAAGGCGTGCTTGTCTTGATAAGCGACTCCGCAGGTGTTGAGAACAAAGGATATACGCCGTCTGAGATATCAGTTAAGAGCGAATTGATCAAGCACGTTGAAAACGCAATCGGTCGTGTCATCGTTGTTTTCCCCGGCACCAATACGCATCGCTTACAGATACTTTTTGATGTCGCTCAAAGCACCGGTCGCAAAATAATATTGTCCGGCGAGTCGCTGGTCGCCACCGCGCTTTCCGCAGTCGTCACCGGCAACCTCGTCTACGATCGCCAGATTGAGACGACCGTAGAAGACCTTGGCAAATTGTCTGATCAAAACGTCTTGATCCTCGCAAGCGGCATAGAGGTGGAGCCGCTCAATGTGTTGCACGAGCTGGCCCACGGAAAGAATGATGACTTCAAATTGAAAGAAGGCGATACGGTTATATATTCAGCCAATATCGTGCCGGGCAAATTGCGATATTGGGCCAAGGTCCTCGATCAACTGCTGTCACTGGGCGTTAAGACGATTCACGGTGGCTCCAACATACACGTCAGTAAGCATGCCAGTCGCGAAGAGCTCAAGCTGATGCTGTCGATGACGCGACCGCGGTACTTCGTCCCAGCGATTGGCGAAGGTCGACACGTCATGCACCATGCCCAGTTGGCGATCGACTGGGGTCTAGATCCCGACAATGTGTTCCCCATTAATAACGGCGACATCCTCGAGGTGAAGAATGGTGTCGCTTCGATAATAGGCACGATCGAGTCGCAGGCTGTCCTATACAATCGAGAGCAAGGCGAGCGCGTCACCACCTTCTCTGTTCAGGAGAGAAGAGCACTCAGTATGGAAGGGGTCGTGACGGTATCACTGGCGGTTAATCAGAATGGTGACATCGTCTCCGGTCCTAGCATAAGCGCTGGTGCTTCGGGCTTCATCAAGTCGAGAGAATGGTTCGAGACATGCGATGATGTTATTCAATTGATTCGCGACACCGTCGCTAAATTCGCTGAAAGACCCAAAGGGAAAGCGCTCGAAATCGGCGCTCTTCGCACCTCTTTGCGTGAGTTAGTGATGAAGACATTGCGCTCGAAGATACAAGCCAAGCCGACAGTGCAGGTCGTCGTCCACGATTTGGATAAATTGTGCTGAACCGCGAGGCCAAGTAGAAATCGGACCAAGCTGAGGCCTCGCTTCGAAATCGCTAGGTGTTTTTGCGATGTCATCCTGCTCTATTCTTCTAGACCGATGATGATATCTGAACCACTAATTTAGAGTTTTCTAACAAAAAAATGCTGAGAAAAGCAATTGTCAGCAGAACTTGAAGATTTCGGTCTCGTCGTTGAATTATGTCGCTTCTAAGAGTTGGTTACTTATGAACCGCTTCCTCTTTAAAAGTGGTCTTTTCTACCTATAAGATAAGGTTTCCTATTAAAAACATATGGCGATGATTCAAATCAAATCAATGCGGATTTACTTTGCCCTGCTTGTTGCAGTTACCTTCATTGTTGAGGTCGCAGCCCCCGGCTTTGCTCAAGGCCGGAAAATGGCAGGCATTGGCTCGTTTACCAACAACGAGAAGATTATTGATGTCACCAGTCCAGAGAATGACTACGTGAAGCTCGATTCGAATGGGCAGGTGATAGACAACAGAAAAGGTCCGCCGAAGCCGCCGAAAACAGTAACTGTTTACGAAGATGACATTGGAGAAGTAGGCGCTGCTGAGCCTGTGAAAGATGGCGAACTGACGATCGTCGCCACCGTCGCCGTTCCTCACATGAAGAAAGCCTTGACCAAAGTGGTGGCATATCCGTGGCCGATGAAGGCGCCTGTTAGAAAGCAGCCTGTCAAGCAACTTCCGGAGAAAGACAAGGCGCTTCGCAATATGGTTCTTTCGACCGGTTATTTCAACCGTGCGTCGCTGGATGTTCCGTATCCGCCTGGTGGCTGGCGTTGGCAATATGCATTTCAGAAGGCGATCGAGCTAAGCGGTATCTCAGTGCCTCATTCGATTTTGGAGCACTACGGCTGGGCCGATCGGATGATTCCTTTCATCAAAGCCCAGACCAAGGTATACAACGCTTTTGAAAGAGAGCGGGCCGTTAGATTCAACGCCGCCAATCAAGAGTATCTTGATCTCCGTACAGAGATTGAGGACGCCGCTGTCCATCGGGGTCTTACTCCAGTCAGTATGAGAAAAGTGGCTCTTAAAAGCAATGCAGTTGGAATGCACTTTGCCGGTAACCTCAAACCGGGCAAGTGGTGGCTGCTTGCCACTCATCGTGTGCCTGGGCTGAAGTACTTCTGGCTCTTGCCTGTCGAGATCGAGAAGAACGGGCGTGTGGTGCTTAACGAAAGCAACGCAATCTACGTCGAAGGCGGTTGGTAGTCTTGTCATTTAGGGTATTAGCGACTGAATATATATCGCAGTGCAGTAGTTTATATTAGTCATAGAGCCGAACGCAAGAAGAAGGCAGTTAGTTGCGCAGTATGCGCGCCGAGATACTGGGCTCAAGAATTTATCTCTAGAAAGTAACTGGTGGCAGCTTAAAAGCGGCTACGGTACGGGGCGGCACGGTGCCGTCCCGTGACTGGGAGCCCGACATTCGTGTTGGCATCATCCGGCACGGAGGCGAGAACGTGAACGAGAACCGTGAACGAGTTCTCGCAATCGCCCGTGCGAACGCGCAAGCGTTCGATCGGCAAGAAATCGCACTTAGCTCCCGTGGAATCTTTAGTCCAGCGCCTTGTAGCCTTCGGGCAGTCCGAAGTTGTACATCTTTTCGAAGACCTTGACCAGTCCTTCTTCTTCTCTTTTGGCTTGGGCGCCGGCAACCAGCTCGGTGAGCCGAGACCACGTGATGTTGCCGAAAAGGTCGATGTCGTCGGACGCATTCTTTTCGCGCTCTGATTCCATTATGCCGAGGACCTGGTGGCAGGGCAGACGTAAGAAGGCATCGACACAGCGACTGTCGAAATGGTTGTCGCGACCCTGCTGGAGAATCTCGTAGACTTTGTCGATTGGCATTCGATTACGGTAGTGACGCACCGACGTCAGAGCGTCGAAGACGTCCGCAACTGCAATAATGCGGGCAAGGAAGGGAATATCTTCGCCCTTGAGCCCGCGATAATAGCCGGTACCATCCAGCTTTTCGTGGTGGCACGAAGCTACGAAAGGTACATCTGAAAGCCGTTTTGTGAATGGCAGATGCGAGAGCAGGTCGAAAGTGACACGCGCATGCTCCTGCACTTTTTCGTACTCTTCCGGAGTCAATCTTCCGTTCTTCCAGAGGATCGCTTCAGGCACGCCGATTTTGCCATAGTCGTGCATCATGGCTGAATAGCGCAATACATCGATATCTTCGTCCGGTATGATGAGCGATTGTCCAATCAACAGGCTGTAATTGGTTACCCGAACGGAATGACCTGCTGTGAGCGGATCTCGCTTGTCAATTGTCTGGGCGAGCACCATGAGCGTTTGATCAACGAATCGTTCGATCTCCTGATATGCCTGAGCTTGTTCGATCAGACCGGATGCTACTGCAGCTAATCCTTCGAGCCAGTCCTCGTCTTCGCTGGTGAATGGTCCGTCTTTCTTGTTGAGTACCTGGAAGACGCCGATTACCTGTCCCGATCTATTCAACATCGGAACACAAAGTACGCTTCTTGTTCTGTATCCGGTGTGCTTGTCGACATCAGGATCGAAGCGATCGTCTTGATAGGCATCCGGAATATTGATGATGTCTCCAGAACGGGCACACCATGCCACGATGCTCGTGCCACCCAGAGGAATGCGGATCATGCGAAAACCTTCCAGACCCTGCGCTACCTGAGTCCACAACTCATCGACATTGCTATCGACAACAAAGACGCTGCAACGATCAGCTTTGAGCATGGTCTGTGTCTCTCTTGTGATCGTATCGAGGAGCGAGTCGAGCCGACGCTCAGTCGCCATAGCTTTGACAACGCGATAGAGACCGGACAGGGGGCGAAGGCGATCGAGCTCTTCCTGCATGCGGATTGTCTTGATCTCGCGCTCAATTAGCGAGACTTCGCGCCTGTTGAGCTCTTCTTCAAAACTTTGGAGATTCTTGTCTGGACCTGGCGCGGCTTTTGACGACTTAGTCTCTTTTGCAGACTTCTTATCGCCCTTGCTCTGGGATTTGGCAGCCTTTTCCATTGACAATCATCCCCATACTAGACACCGATCTTATATACCCAGACATTTCCGTATTTAGAGAGCCGATTTCATGCCCACAGACGACCCGAAGCCAGCCGAATCCCGGAAGTCATAACAAGGAAGTATTCTTGGTTGATCTAAGAATGTCAACCACTTTGGGCTATTCGCTGAGAATCGCCGGATACGTGGGTGGGTTGAGTCTGCGCCAGATAAGTACCCAGGCGCGACCTATCACACGCTTCTCGTCCAGGAAGCCCCATACATGGCTGTCTTCACTGTTGTTGCGGTTGTCGCCCATCATGAATACATGGCCCGCAGGCACGATGATCGGGTCATTGGGATGCTTGTCATAAGGATGGATGAACTCACCGAGGGTGTTGCGACCGCCGATGTCGCCAAGCACGTTTAAATCATAGTTCGGCACTTCTTTGATGTAGAGCGATTCGTCAAGGCGCTGTCCATTGACGTGAACGCCAGTACCCGCCTGAATACGAATATGGTCGCCAGGCAAACCGATCACACGTTTGATAAAGGCGGCATCGTTGGGTAGAAATGGCAGACCTGTCCAGCGACCAAGCAGAGCCAGAGGGTCATTGCGCAGATCCGTCCCACCCATTTCGATAGGCGGCGGGTAGAAAACGAGAATATCGCCGCGCTGGATTGGTTGACCGAGATTCTTCGTTATCTTCTCGACGATCAAGCGGTCATTGATCTGCAACGTTGGTTCCATTGAAGCCGATGGTATATAGCGCGCTTCTCCGATACAGAGTCTGATGACTATGAGGAGGAACAAAGTGACGACGACGAGCTCGACTCCTTCGCGAAGCAAGCTTTTTACCGTTGTTGCTCGATCCGGCTGCCCTTCAAGAATAGCCGCGGTTGACTTAGTCGGCTCCATTGAGTTCCCTTTTCGCTCCAACTGATTGTGATCAAATTCCATGGACCGTCGTGCCGGTTGGTTAGACCAGGTCAATTCATCTTTGCCGTTGAATTGCTCCAATCCATTTTCCGGCTCTACCTGATTTGATTGCATCCAAAATCCTGCCGTTCTGTGTTCGATTATACAAAGTCATCTAAAAGAGAGTGTTCGCTCGCTCAGGATTCTTGCTTGCCTGCGAAGGCCATGCCTCTACCTTCCTTTTTTCTCAGGCTTTCGTCATGTTTGGCTTTATGTCCAGATGCGGCTTCGGCCAGAGCTTCGTTGAGCGCTACTGCATAGGCATCTAGCTCTTCTTTGGCATTCATTTCGGTAACCGCGACGAGTAAGCAATTGTCCAAATCGGGATACATACGTTTGACTGTAATGCCGGCAAGGAAGCCTTTCTCTTTCATGATTTCAGCAACGGTTTCGACTGGCTGATTCAGTTGGATCAAAAACTCATTGAAGAAAGGTCGCTCGAAGACCTGTTTGACACCAGCTACCTCTTTTAACTTGTCGAAGAGGTAATGGGCTCTTTGCAGTGAGATGGTGGCAACCTTCTGAAGTCCTGATTTCCCGACCAGGGCGAGGTAGACAAGCATTGCCAGCGCGTTGAGCGCCTGGTTAGTGCAGATATTGGATGTGGCGCGCGCACGTCTGATGTGTTGCTCGCGCGTCTGAAGAGTTAGTGTGAAGGCTCGTTTGCCATTCTTGTCCACGGTCATGCCTGCCAGTCTTCCCGGCAATTGACGAACGAACTCCTTCTTGCAAGCCATATATCCGGCCGACGGTCCGCCGAATGACAGGAAGTTGCCGCACGGTTGCGCATCGCCTACGACGATGTCGGCGCCCAACGCTGCTGGAGTAGTTAAGATGGACAATCCGATAGGATCGGTAACGACGATCAAGAGGCAACCGGCTTCCTTCGCGCACTTGGACAATGCTTGCAGATCTTCGAAGCATCCGAAGAAGTTGGGGTATTGCACGATCAGTCCTGCGCATTCACCGTCCAGCTTTAGCTCTTCTGGCTTGACGACGCCGTGAGGCGTGTCAATCACTGTCCAGTCCAGACCGCAAGCTTTGGCGTAAGCATGAGAGACCATGCGATATTCCGGATTGACCGACCGCAATATGGCTAGTTTTTTTCGGTTGGTCACTCGCGCCGCCATCAAGCCGGCTTCGGCACAGGCGGTCGGTCCGTCATACATCGAAGCATTGGCAACGTCCATGCCTGTTAGAAGACAGATTGCTGTTTGAAACTCATATATCACTTGCAGGCTGCCTTGTGATACTTCCGGTTGGTACGGTGTATACGCAGTAGCAAATTCGGAGCGCGAAATGATTTGTGAAACGACTGATGGGACGTACCTTCTATAAGATCCACCACCGAGGAATGAGTGCATTCTCGAAGCCGGTGTGTTCTTGGCAGCAAGTGCCGAAACTGCGTTGACCACTTCGATTTCGCTCAGACCTTCGCGAATTTTCAATGCTTCTATTCGCAGTTGGCTGGGGATATGAGCGACCAGCTCCTCGAATTTCTTGACGCCTATAGCGTCCAGCATGGCATCCCGATCCTCTTGTGTGTGCGGCAGGTACGGGATTTGGGGAGCGTCTTTCTGACTCATTGTTTTTAGGGCCTCTCAATAATGTACGAAGCGATTAAGACATACGCCGCCGGAGGAAGCCTCAGGGCTTCAATAGCGGTTCTTAAATAAGAGCCGTCGTAAGACTCGTCACGATGCTAAAGGGCTTAGCCGGACGAGCTTGTCCAGATCTAATAAGTTTATCTCCTGTCGAGCGCTTAAGATCAGTTTTGTTCGCGTTTATAAATAATGTAGGATGCAGTAAGGGGATTTTTGGTCGCGAGAGAGGCAGTTCCTGAGGAAGTAAAGGTATCCATGAAGTTGGTAGCTGGTCTGGGCAATCCCGGATCCCGATATGAAAAGACTCGTCACAATGTCGGCTTCTGCGTGGTCGATCTGCTTGGCACTGAACTTGGTGCCGAGTTCAAAGCTTCGTCGCAATTCAACGCTATATTCAGTAAGACGAAATTAAGAAATGACGATCTGGTACTGGTGAAACCGCTTACATTCATGAATCTGTCGGGGCAAGCTATATCCGCCGTAGTTCGCTGGTTCAAAATAGACTTCGCCGATGTCCTTATCATCCATGACGACGTCTCGATTCCTCTTGGAAAAATCAGGATGCAGCGCGGAGGCGGCGCTGGAGGACAGCATGGCATCGAATCGATCATCGAGTGCCTCGGTAATAATTCATTCGATCGGATTAAGGTCGGCGTAGGACCGGATCCCGGAGGCGAGCGCCGTGCAGACTATGTTTTGTCGGAGGTGGAGCCGGAGAATGCCAAGCTGCTCGCCGACAGTCTTGACATGACTCGGCGTGCAATACGAACTTGGCTCACAAGTGGTCCCCAAGAGACAGCTAACCGGTACAACGGCAAGAATCTCGCCGTGGTAGAAGTCCCGAAACCTAAGCCGGTAAGGGATTTGCGGGGTGGCGCCGCGAAGTCGCCGGTCGATCTGATTGCAAGCGCATCTGATGAAGGAAGCGAAATCAGCGATTGATCTCGAACCATATCTGGTATCACAAACCGCTTATATCAGTCTGGGCTCACGTTATAGACGCTTAATGAAAAGGCGCATGGTTACGCTTTGTATCGAAGCTCCGCGCGTGATGCACTCGCCTCAACCGTACTGAAATAATTCTTTATTGAAAAACATCGCTTCAAGCAATTGGCGGTGATGTCAGTAGCCTAGAATCACTACTGTTCCAGATTTTGGAGTCCTTAGGAGTACGTAGCTTGTGAGCGGTGTGCTAAACAAATTCCTGAGTAACGAGGAAGGGAGCGCCAGTCGTAACTTCCTGCTGTCGGCCATGTTTTGGTCGCTGCTAGGTATGGGTGCGGGTGTGTTCGCGTCGATGGAGTTCTACAACCCCGACCTTGTTCACAATATCCCCCAATTTTCGATGCCGCATTTAAGAATGTGGCACGTCAACGCGGTCACCATCGGATGGCTGTCAATGGGATACATCGGTTCCGTGTTTCACATGGTGCCGACACTGTGTAAGAACAAACTTTTTTCCGAGCGGCTTGGCAACTTTACGATGTGGGCCTGGAATCTATTGATGGTAGGGGCGATATGCACCCTTCTCAACGGCAACACAGAAGGTCGCGAGTACGCGGAATTAGGAGCGGTCCTTGACTGTATGGCAGCGGTAGCGCTTTGTACGGTCACGTTCAATGTCCTCATGACAGTGGCTCACAGAAGAGTGAAAAAACTCTACGTGAGCCTCTGGTACTTCTTGGGGTCGCTTTTCTGGTTCCCGCTCGTATATATTATCGGCCAGCGGACATTCGTATTTCTGCCGGGTCTCAACGATGCAATCATCGGCTGGTTCTATGGACACAACATCTTAGGAATGTGGTTCACGACCATCGGTGTCGGCATCATGTACTACCTGTTGCCTCGATATACACAGGCTCCGCTGTACAGCCATGGTCTGTCGATGTTGGGCTTCTGGGGCATCGCGCTCTTCTATGCGCCGACAGGTACCCACCACATCCTGCAGTCGCCGGTGCCTGAATGGCTCAAAGCTATAGCGGTTATCTCGTCGATCTTCTTGCTGGTTCCGGTATTGACCGTGTTGACCAACTTCTTCATGACGATGAAAGGGAAGTGGGGTCAGGGAGCGGACGATCTGCCGTTGCGCTTTGCAATGACCTCGGCGCTGTTCTATTTGATGACCTGTTTGCAAGGTCCCTTCCAGGCTACTCGCTGGATCAACTGGTATCTGCACTTTACTCAATGGGTTGTTGGACACGCCCATGCTGCCTTGCTCGGCGCGTTCTCATTCATTTTGACCTCGGCGATCTATTATGCTCTGCCGAGACTGACAGGGCGGGAATGGCACAGCCAGAGCCTGATTCGCCTTCACTACTGGCTTAAGTTCATTGGCTTCTTGATTATGTATTTCTCCCTCACCGTGGCTGGATTGATTCAGTCTGCCGGTTGGGCGATGGGTATCCCGGTTGACCAATGGTCGAATACGCTCTATCCATACTGGTTCGTGAGAGCTATAAGCGGCGTCATGATAGTGACTGGACAAGCAATTTTCTGTTACAACGCGTTCCGCTCGCTTTACACCCCTTCACCAGTAGCGGTCACAGCTAAAACACGGGAGGTCAAAGTCTAATGAACGGCTACGGCTACCGCCTTGGCGCCATCGGTATCATCTCGACGTTTTTCATCATCATCTTCTCAACTGTATTGATGCCGATGGTGTTGTTCAGACCAGATCCGACGGTGACCCGCAACGATTACGATGCGGAAGGCAAAATAGGCGACCCTCGCAGAGGAAGACGAATTTATATAAGAGAAGGTTGCTTCTACTGTCACACTCAGTTTACTCGTTTGCAAGATCGTGAATATGGACCGCTCGTCAAAGCCGGCGACTATGTTTATGAAACCCCACACCAATTAGGTACAGCTCGTACCGGTCCGGACCTTACTAACGAAGGCGGAAAATTTCCTTCGGAATGGCAGAAAGCCCACTTGATTCAACCGCGCGCTGTGAAGCCCGGTTCGATCATGCCGAGCTTCAGCTATCTCAGCGACCGTGACATGAATGACCTGGTGTGCTACCTGCAGACGCTCGGTAACAAGCGAACCGTGCACAAGTACGTGGAAGCGCCCGATGAGTATCAAGTCACTACCCCTGTCGGCTTCGCTCTTCACGAGCGCAAGCACGTCGATACCAATTCCGATGCGGCAGCCAATGCCGGTCGCGGTATCTTCACGCAGAACTGCGCAGCTTGCCATGGTCTTGAGGCTCTAGGCAACGGACCGAACTCCATCTCGCTCACCAAGAAGCCCGCTAACTTCACGAGACCGTTCTACAAACAGTACTCTGATGAAATGTGGTTCTACCGTGTCAGCGAAGGTGTCGTCGGTACTCGTATGCCGCGCTTCAACCTGATATTGACCGAAGAAGAGCGCTGGTATGTTGTCGCTTACCTCAAGACTCTGCCAAAAGATGCTGAAGTGACCGTCGACAAGCTCGATCAGCTCGATAAGGTCGAGCAAATCCGCCTGCCAAAACTGTCCAAACAACAGTATGAGCCGCATTCAGGAGGAGACCACTAATGTGTCCTAACTGTATTCTCAATCAAGCACCCCTCGATGCCGGACTCTACGTCGCATTCGGTGTGTGCGGAGTCTTCTTTATCGTCGGGATCATCGCCATGTGGTGGGCTTTCGGCAACGGCGAGTTCGAGGATCTCGAAGGGTCCAAATTCGATATGCTCGATGACGGGGACGACAATACTCTCGCGCAACGCGCTCGGGAAGCCGTAGAACGTGCCCGCGCCGTCAATACTGTCAAATCTTAGTTGGAACATGGCGAAAAGATAGGGTGAGTTATGGCAAAAGAAAATCCCAACGAACAACCAGCTGAAGAGCACTACGAGGTAGTCTCGGAGTATCGCATCGGTGAAGGTCCGCCGCCACCATTCCTGGTGGTGTGTTTCGTGCTGATTTTCATATACGCCGCCGTATCTTGGATTCCATTTTTCAATTACTGATCGAATGATTCGTGTTTGGTATCACATGTAAAGTTGACAAAGAAATGCCTCTTAACTCGCAAATTAAAAGACTAGCCGGCAAGTTCAACATTTTGACCTTTGCCCTCCTTACTATTCCGGTCGCAGTAGCGATGACGGCTTGTACCACGCCAGTCAGCCTCTCTTCGAAAGACGAACAAATCGGCAGTAAAGAATTGACCATGGGTAAGGGCGTCGTACTCTTCCCGGATGCCGTCCCTTCTGTAGCCGACGGTGGAGTCTACTGGAAGCAAAACAGCTGCGCTCAATGCCACGGTGAAGACGGCAAAGGCGTTAGCGGCAAGTGCGATGTCGATCTGACCAATGTCGAGTGGATGCGTAAACGCAAGCCAGTCGATCAATATAAAGTCCTGACCTTTGGTGAAGGCATTGAATATGTCCAACCGGTCACATCGGCCCTTGGTACCGCCGAAGGTAACAAGATGGAGATGGAAGAGGAGCACGGAAAAGGTCGTCATATCAAACACGACGCTTACCAGGAAAAGCTTAACAACAGACAACGATGGGATCTCATCTTCTATACGAGATCTCTTGCAGCTCCGCTCCTACCAGCTGAAGAAAAGCTCGCTATGAAGGCGGTATTCGGCGCCAACTGTGCAGTTTGCCACGGTAGCCGCGGCGCAGGCGACGGTCAGCTCAACAAAGGGCTAGTTTTGCAGCCGGCTCCTGCTAACTTCACCCAGTACGATCGATTCTACGATCGGACCGATGAGCAGATCTGGGATCACATCGCTAACGGTATCAAATGGGAAGGCATGCCGAATTTCCTCGGTAAGCAAGATCGCGGTAACAAGGTCACTTTTGATGCGGACTATATCTGGCATCTGGTGCAATATGTCAGAAACTTCTCGGAAGACACCGAATACGCTCTTGAAGATCCTAAAAAGGCTATGCTGAATACAGGATCCGACAGGACAGTTTCTAAAAACCAAAATGGGACCGGTTCTGTGAAGACCCAGATCGCCAACAAACTCGGTAGAGATCATTCTCTTGAATAGAAGGTAACCGCCATGACTGATGGAGTAAAAAGAAGAACGGTATTAAAGACGGTGGCAGCCATTCCACTAGCTTTAACCTTTGGACTTCTGGCCTCGCCATTTCTGCGCTTTCTGCGCCCAACCCTGGAGCCGCTCGATATTCTCGGCAAGTCGGATCAGCCTCTGGCTGAGCCTCCGATTCCGACATTTACCGACAAGGACTTTCCGGATCCATGGACCTGTATCAACTTCACGTTCAACCAGAAATACATCGAATACAATCCTGAACTCAAGGAAGTTCGCACTATTCCTGGTTTCATCGTCAAGTTACCTAACGGCGATGTGGTCGCATACAGCCGCATCTGTCCGCACCTTGGTTGCATCTTCAATTTCGTGAAGGATCCGGAAGAGTGCTTGAAAGGTTACAACTTCAAGCCGCAAGGTCCGGTATTTGCTTGCCCCTGTCACCTTTCTGTCTATGACATCGCTCAAGGCGGCAAGGTAGTGAGCGGACCTGCTCCGCGACCGCCAAGGAAATTCCAGCTCAAACAAGAAAATGGACAAATTGAGGTTACATCGTTGGAGGCCGGTTCGATCGCATGAGCAGTAGCACGATCAACAAGCCGGGATCAGGCAACAAGGTGTGGGGAGCAGTCACCAACCTTGTAGACTATCTCGGCACTCGATTCAAAAACATCGATATCTTCGATGAGCACCATCAATTAGAAGCGAAAACCAATCCGTTTTACGCTCTGGGACCGATCTTCTATCTGGTCTGGTTCTTGACGATGGCGTCCGGATTGGTTCTTATCATGTGGTACGTCCCGTCAAAGGCGGCGGCGTACGACTCGATCTATGCGATCCAATGGCACGTACCCTTCGGAAATATCATCCGTGGTGTGCACAAATATGGTGCGGACGCGATGATTATCGCGTCGACGATGCGGGTTTTCCGTATGTTTATCAACGCAGACTACAAGCCGAGTAAGGAGTTGAACATCGCCATTGGCCTTGTCACCCTCTTGCTCTCGATGTATTCCGGACTGACCGGATATCTGCTTATCTGGAACCAGCGCGCCTTTTGGGCTACAAAGGTGTTTGCCACGTTCCCCACTTACATGGATCAATTCCCAGTCATGGGAGATTACTATGAGCCCCTGGTCAAATCATTGCACTTGGGCTGGAATACCGCTGAAGTATTGCTGGGCGCCGGCGGCGCTATCACGCAGGAGACGATCACTCGATTCTTCTCCCTGCACCTGGCGTTCTCGCTAATTCCGTTGATCCTTGTCGAAATCTATTTCTACAACAATAACTATGTGCGCATGCCTCTCAACTGGATCAAGCGTACGGTAGTAATGTTGATGCTCGTAATTACGGCAATCATTCTTCCTGCAGCGCAGGGACGTCGTTCTGACCCGGATGTGACGCCACTTCCGATTCTTTCTGACTGGTACTTCCTTGGTCTCTACCAGATGTACAAATATTTGGAACCGGTCGTTGCCACTGAAATCACCATGGTTATTCCAGTTACCGTTATTCTCTTGCCGTTTATCGACACGTGGTTGACCGGACCAGAGAAGAACATCATGAAACGCCCATTCATCTTAATGATGACGATTATGGGTGGTTTCTCCTGGATTATCTTCTCCTATCTGATCATTATCAACGTCGCCAACATTCACAACGATCCGCCCTTCTGGCGCTCGGCTTCGTATCTTGCGATCGATGCAGGCATACTCTGGCAACTCGTTCTTATCTTTAAATCCAAAGATGCAAAAGAATGGGCTAAGGGCATCAGACCGTCAATCGTAATGGCTGTGATCGGAGCGCTTCAGACCATTTTGGCAGTTGCCTACTACTACATGGCCAGAACCGAAATGTTCCTTTCGCCGCTGACGCAAGCATTCACCTACGCCGCATTCCGTGGTTTCTGGTCCAATGATGCGCAAAAGCTGGAAGACTTGACTCGTACGCTAGTTCCGAAAGGTACCGAGATGCCTTACAACACCGACTTCGTGGCGGCTGTCAACGGCTGGGTCGCGAAGATTCCAGACGGCGGTTCGGCATTGCAGCAATTAGAGGAGTTGAAGACTCACACAAGTCCGGCTATCGACTGGCTTTTCCAGTTGATTCCTACATTCAACCCTGATGCGCCGACTTACAAGAGCACCATAGATTTCATGGTCTCCAACAAGTGGGCTTGGGACTATGTCACCTTCTACGACAGAATGAACCTTGGGAATAAGAATCCGGCTCCGTTCGCCGTCTACCCCATGAATGTTCCTGAAGTCGATTGGTGGTGGATGCTTGGTGGCGCCATTACGATGGTGGCATCAATCGCGGTAGCCATTATCGCGAAGCAGAAATCCAGCGTTCCTGCAGCCGCTCCTGCAGACAAGTAACAACTTTGAGGAATGACAGAGGCATTCAAATCACGATGGTAGAGAAAAAGACAATTTGCGGCGATCCGACCTGTGCAACCGATCATGGTGTCACGACGGTGACCGTCGCGAATGTCGCCAAAGTCCCTGCCAAGGTCAAGTTTGTCTATAAACTGATCAATTTCAGCCTTGCTGTCATTGCCCTCTCCTGGTTTTTCGAAGGCTGGCGCAAGATCAACGAATGTCCTAGTTTTGCGCATTTCGGAATTCTTCTTGCTGGTACCATCTTCACCCTGGTTTTCCTTGGTGTCCATGGCTACTGGGTCTATGTCGAGGAAAAATTGAAAGGCACTTTGAAGAAGCGGGTCGAATTGTTCGAACGAATTTACGTTTCGCAGTGCAACAGAGTTGGTGTTACCAAAAAGGGAGATAACTAAGCCGTGGGTCGAGTGATAATTATTGGCGCCGCACTCGTGTGTTGCATGTACTGCACATTCGCCTTACCCTGGGCGGAGCTCAATATGGACCATACGGCGGTGCCTCACACCTTGAAGCTGTTGCATTTGGAGAAGTTTGCCGAGATGTTGGGTAGCACTTACGGCTCTCAGAAGTCGGTCCACTCGTCCAGCTTGGAGCGGAAGAAAGCTGAAGGCAAGCACGGCGAGTATGTGTACTCCTTTTACATCGGTCTAGCTATGGTTGCGGCTGCGATCGCAATCATCGCCGCTGGTGCCGATGAAAAAGAGAGCGAAAAATTGTTGTTGCCGCAAAAACAGTAGTCAGCCACTGGTGATCCGAAGCAGTTATTTTTGAGGAGCAGGGAGCCATTAAAATGGAAACGAGCATCTGGACTAAGTTCTTTCTCGTAATCGAAGACTTTTTGAACAAGGTCACGACGAGCAAATACAACGTGCTCTACTACCACGGTGCTTTGCCGCAGTTCATCATGTATGTCCTCTTCATCAGTGGACTTCTGTTGTTTGCTTACTATGTACCGACTATCGATAACGCTTACTTCTCGAAGAATCTCGTCAACGCCTTTACGTCAGTCGATTACATAACCAACTCGATTCCGTTCGGTGCCGTCGTCAGAGCTATTCATAGATATGCAGGCGACGCGATGGTAATTGCCATCTTGATTCACATGGTTCGCGTGTGGTTCACCGACCGTTACAGGCAGTACCGCTGGGTGCAATGGGAATCTGGTATCGTCCTCCTCCTCATGGTCATGTTCATCGGTCAGACCGGCTATTACTTAATCTGGGACGAGCGCTCGTTGCTCCTGACCAGAATGACGGTTTCTGCACTGGAAGGAATTCCGTTTCTTGGTGAAGGCATACGCGATTGGTTCCTCAACGGACGCGCAATCCGCAACCTCACACTTTCCAACTTTCTGTTCATCCACATCGGACTTTCGTTCTCTCTGTTGTTCGCCCTCTGGGTGCACTATGTCCGTATGACCAGACCGGTTATCACGCCGCCTCCTGCTGTCAACTATTTCCTTCTGATGGCTATCCTGATTGTTGTATATCTGTTTCCGATTACTGAAACCAAGATGGCCAGCCTCAACTCGCAGCCAATGGGTATGGACATCGACATGTTCTTCCTGTGGCCCTACAGCATCCTTGGCGCGACCGGCGTGGGTGGATTCTGGTTCTCCATGCTCATAATCACGGCAGTCCTGTGTTTGATTCCGTGGCTCCTGGTTAAGAACAAGCCTATCGAGGCCGCCGAAGTCGTCAACACCAAGTGCACGGGCTGTTCGCTGTGTTTCAAAGATTGCCCGTATCAAGCGATTGAGATGGTGCCTGCACCTGCGGGTTCGCGATTCAAGCTGCTTGCGACGGTCAAGTCCTATCGTTGCTCTTCCTGCGGCGTCTGCGTCGGGTCCTGCGCTTTCGATGCGATAGATCTTCCCAACTTGCTCGACTCCGATGTGACCGAGCAGATCAAAGAGCTCGCCAAGGCTAACAATGCTTCCTAGCACCATCTATGGTGACATCCGCGGAAACCAAATCAAGACAAGGTAAATCGAAATGGCTGAAGAGAAGACAGTAATAACGCTAATGTGCGAGAGAGCCGCCGACGTTAACGACTTGCTCGACAAAAACAACGAAGTGCAGTCGGTCCCCGGTCTCAAGGTCGTGAAACTGCCGTGCTCTGGCATGATTCAACCTCTCATGATCGAAGCGGCAATGAAGGCTGGTGCCTCCGGTGTCATCGTATGTGGTTGTCAGATAGGCGACTGTTATTTTCGAGAAGGCAACCGAATGATTCGGGAGCGACTTCTTGGCGAACGCCCACCAACACTGAAGAAGACCGTGGACAGACGAAGAGTGATGGCACTCTGGTTGTCGCGTCGCCAGAAGAACAAATTCGAGTCTGAAGCGAAAGAATTCGTCGCATACGTCAATAAGTTGGAGCCCGCTGCCGAAGCGGCCAAACCAGCTGCACCGGCTCCTAAGCCTGCCGCAGCCCCCGCTGCCGCAGCGAAAGCCGAAGCTGCAGGTCCCACGCCTAAAGAAGCCGAAAAGGCGAAAGAGGCTACCGCGAAAGAAGCTGCTCCAGAGAAGGCTGTCGAGGCTAAGGAAGCCGCGAGCGAAAAGGTTGATGCCGCTGCAGCAGCAGAAGCCAAGCTGCAAGCTGATGCCACTGGCGGCGGTGCTGACGCGTCGTCCGAGAAGAAAGAGTCTTAGTTTAACGGCTGTTTTAAAAACAAGGGTTGCAAGAGAGATATGGCTGCTAAAGATCAAAAACTATCCGAGTTTCAATTAATCAACCGTTGGGTTTGGTTCTTCGCGCTCTACTTCTTCTTTATCATTCTGATTGCCATGTTCGGTCTGGTAGCAGAATTCTAGAAGCGTCGAGACAACTGAAACGTGATTATCTCCAAGGGCATTACTACTGTTCTGGCATTCATGACCTTGGTGTCGTGTGCGTGTCATTCTCCTGCGTTAGCTCAGGGCGCGATGCTGGGTACTGCAACAATAGAAGTTGCACAGGGTGGACCTTTTGTTGCAAGCGGAAGACGTACGCAGCGATTCGTCAGCACCTTCGAACTGAGCGAGCGTGAAGTCGTCAAGCCGTTTACCCTGCACATTCACAATGGCTTTGGCGGTAGTCCAGGGTTCAATTGGATAAGGGCATTCCTGGGGGCAGACATGGACCTTTCCGGTGTCGGTCGCGCGGAAGAACCCAATGCCGATCTTCTTTATGACGAGAGCTACGTGCAACGACATACGATCAGTCTGGACCTCACCGGCAAAGTCTTTACCGGTATCAACACGCTCATTATCGAAGGCACTGCTCAGAAGGGTGCTGTGATGAGTTGGATACTGGAGGGACCGTTGTCACCTGAGTTCGCGACCATCAACCCGACTGCCACTCAACCAGGTTCGCGACTGACCTTAGCCGGGCGTGGATTCAGTCTCGATCCAGGAGAAAACAGAATCTCGATTGGCGGTCACTCAGCAGAGTTGTTGAACTCTACACGAACGACGATAACGGTTAAGGTTCCCGAACACATCAAACCTGGTCCAGCCAGCGTAGTCGTCACTACCAACAACGTCCAGAGCGCACCATACTCGATATCAATCACCGCTCCGTCCGCGCTGCCAGAGTAACCTCACTGCAATCGAAAGTACTTTTCACCTTCGAAGTCTTCCTAAAGGTCCACCTCTCGAACGCGCTGGTCGAGAGTTAGTAGGTCCGATAATGGCAGTAATCTCGACGGGCTAAGATGGTGGCACTCACGTCCGACAACAGTGTAATGCGATCCCTGACGAGGGTTATATTCTTGCCGGCTATTCTTCGATAAAAGCCACGACTCTCGCCGGAGCAGCGCTAACTCCAACCAATTTGATCGGAAAAAATCCAACTTTGAATCCTGTGGACGGAAGGCTTTCTAAATTTGCAAGTTGCTGAACCACGTAAAACTCCTTTTCACGGTGCGCAAAGTGAGCATCCCAGATATGGGATTTATCACCTGTTCGTTTGTAGTCCCCGATCATTACGTGAAAAGGCCGATCCCAACCGAGAGCGTCGGTACCACCGACTTTTGCGCCCATGGAAGAGAGCCACAGAGCCGATTCTCTAATCAAACCCGGGTAGTTATAGCGAATTGGATCATTGATAGCGTATTTATCGTGATCGGTTCTTATCAAAATTGCCTCACCATCCGCGATGTCATGCTCAATCTTGTCAAGGGCGCTTTTGAGATCATCGACTGTAATGGCGCTTCCACTTCCCTTCTTGTGCGTGAGGTCGAGAACTGTAGCCGGCATGAACAAGTCGTCCAGATCTATTTGATCGATTGTCTTTGCCGGTTTGCCATCACATGTGCTGCCATAATGCAGCGGGGCGTCGACGTGGGTGCCGAGATGGCTCGATATGACCAGGTTTTCTTCCGCCCAGCCTTCACCTGAAGGCAAGTCGGTCTTAGGGCAGCCGAAAAGTGCCATCATGATCTCGGCCCCTTTCTGGTTATCTACATATTCAATTTGAGGCCCCAAAATTCTAAAGAGAGGCTTGATAGCATCCGGAAACGTTGACTCGTCAAGGGGTTCCAGTGCTCTTGTCAGATCAACCAATCTTGTCATGGAGCGTTCCTCTCAAAATTTGTTTGGACATTTTGGTGGCAGTTCGGGTAATTTTAGAGATAGTGAATTCCCGACGGTGTCTTTGGTAGGAGAATGTTTCCAAAGTACTTCACATTGGAAGAAGCGCAGTCCCTGTTACCCTCCATCAGGGAGTTCTTGACCGCTGCCAATATTGAGCTTGAAAGGCTGGCCGAAGATCTGGTCGAAGCTAACGGACAGTTCGAGCGCTTGGAGCGCCGTTTGACGAAGGTCAACGTAATGCGCGTTGCCGCGACCCCGTCCGGGTTGGGGCAAGTAGATGTGAGCTCCGCTACTCTGGGCTTAAGCGACGAAGAGCAGCAGTCGTTCGAAAAGTCGGCGCATGAGCTTGCACAACTGCAGGAGAATTACCTGCTCCGTCTTAACTACTGGCTCGACAAGATTACTGATTGCGGAGTTATCTTGCGAGATTTGCGTAGCGGTCTTTTGGATTTCCCAGCCAGGGAAGGCCAATTCGAATACTTCCTTTGCTGGCGACTAACCGACGACGACATCAGTCATTGGCATCTGCTCAATGATGGTTTCATCGGACGGAAGCCATTGGCAGTCTTGATCGAATACGTCTAAAAAGGAAAAAGAGGAAAGTCTACTACCTCTTCCCCCTCTCTCTTAAATCGATTCCCAAAGGTGCCGCCGGCTTGATGGTTAATCTTTCTCGGGCTACACGCTCGAACCGGCGACTCGCTGTATTCAGCATATTAAGTGTTCTTCCAAGATGACTACAGGGTTTTCCCTGTTCTTCCACTACTGAAAACCAGCCGTGGTCTTGAAAACCGTTATCCGTCAAATTTTCCGGTTCTGCACATCACTCGTATCGGTTTTCTGCTGGGCGGCGTATCAACTTCTATTGGCAACCTGGTGTGAAACGTGTCGAAAGGAAAGAGAAGTATTGCTTGTCTGTCTATATACTGGATGACCTTGTCGGTCCAAAATCAATTGGAGTATCTCCATGGAAGCGCTCAGTGTGCCGGAGAAGTTGAAACGCTCTCAATTTTATCGATACCATGATGCCACCAAGCACACGGTTGAAAGATTGCGCTCGCACAATCATCGTCTCGATTGGGCAAGTCAACCGAATCCATTTTTGCATTACGAAGGCGCTCGTCTAATCGATCTGCCGCATGATTTCGTAGTCTCGGAGAGCAACTTTTTTGAAACGGTTGCGCGACTGGCCGGTTACTCGTCGAATGAGACAGCTCAATCAGACGGCTCCACGAAGGCAAGTCTTGATTTTGGATTGAAGTTTATCTCCAATCTTTTGTTCTACAGTATGGCTGTAAGCGCATGGAAACAGGTGGTAGGAACGAATCATAGATGGGCGTTGAGGGGAAATGCTTCTTCTGGTAATTTACATCCGACTGATACATACATAATAACGGGACGAACGGTTGAAAACCTTCCTGCTGGACTCTATCACTATCGCGTCGATGAACATAAGCTAGAGGAGCGCATATCAGGTGATCTAAACACCTCGATTCTTGAAACGCTTGGAATGGATTGTGCACCACCTTTGGTTATGGTGGCACTGACTTCGATTTTCTTTCGAGAATCGTGGAAGTATCGCGATCGAGGGTTTAGATACTGTCAACATGATCTAGGACACGCTCTGGCTGCCATCATGCTGTCGGCTGCTGCGCTTGGTTGGAAGGCAGAGGTCGTAACTCTTTTCCCCGATGATTGGTTGAAGGAGGTGCTTCAACTTTCGGGCGACGAGGTTCCGCAAGCATTAATACTCCTGAGCGAGGTCGATGAAGCGAGGCGCAGTGATGAATTCGAGACCAGTTCAGAGCGCAGAATCTTGCCCTCAACACCGAGTAGCTTGTCATCGAAAATAATCGACTATCCATCGATTGCAGCCGTGTATCAAGCAACGAAGTACTCGGAATCAGACTATAGAGAAGTCAAAAACGAGCTCTGGCTTTCCAATTCGCACGGTCACAGACCACCAGGCAAAATTGTCGCGGCAACCGACCCGTATCCGATTGATTTCGATCTCACCGCTATTGGTGCCGAGTGTCTTTATGAATCCGTGCATAAGACGATTCGGAAAAGAAGGTCAGCGGTCGATATGGACGGTAAGACCGGCATGGAGAAAGCCCATGTCGAGTACATCTTGCGAACTGCAACCCTGGGGTTCAATGCCGATTTCCAATCGGCAGATTCGGTTGTAAGCGGTGTGTGGAAGAGTTCTTCCGAGTTACATCTTGTTGATCTCTATATCTATGTCCATCGAGTCAGTGGACTTCCTCGCGGGTTGTACTTCTTCGATCGGGCTGAGAGTTCGCTTGTCCCATTGCTTCTTCAGGACCAAAGAGAGATTGCAATGTCGACGAGCTGTTTCCAGGAAATTGCTTCTGACGGTGCTTTCTCAGTCTCAATGATTGCTGACTTTGTCAGAGGGTATCAGTTGTTTCGCGATCGAGCCTACAAGCTGGTTCATTACGAAGCTGGATATATCGGTCAGATGCTCTACCTGGCTGCCTGTACACTAGGCTATGATGCCACCGGTATTGGTTGCTTCATCGACGATGCTATCAATAACTATCTCGCGCTCAACGAAGGGCACGAGGTAATTTACAACTTCACCTTCGGTAAGGCAGTGCACGACCCGAGATTGACTACATTCAAATCATATGATTTTGAGTATCCGGATTTCGTAGATTGAGTTGAAACGATTCAAGTTCGAATGTTTCAAGTGCGATCGTCGACTCGTGGATCAAATGAGCATTGCTTGGAAAGAGTAAAAGTGCGTCGAAACTATGCTCTCTAGGGAATACGCTTGCAGCGGTCGCGTGTTCTGGCAGAATGTCCTCAGCGCAATTCGATGAAAACGGTCATGTCCGGCTCATCCGTGGATGAGGATGGTTTTTTCTTCCATAGCAGAGCCTTGAGCGTCGCAGGCAATTCTTTCAACTCGAAATGATCGATCTCTTTCTGCTCCGGACTCATGTTGTTGCACCAATCACGGCAGCCGCAGCTGTCACCGCAATGCAGGTACTGCTCAATTAGAACAGGGTGAGTGGTTTTGAACCGATTGGCTATGTTTTTCGACTGATCGATTGGAACAAAAATGTAGTTGTATCCAAAATCACGCGCGTTGTATGCCACCAAACCGAAGCTGCGGTTGGGTTCTCGATCTCTCAACACCTTGTCGTAGCGCTGGATACGACGATCGAAGGAGCTGACATCGTAACCAATCTGCATGGCTTTGCGCTTTGGGAAAAATCGAGCTATATGCGGCTGCCAACAAAATGGAAAGTCAGGCTGGCGAAGATCTTCCTCGGAAATCCTCTCTTTATCCCAGATTCCGACAGTCCATGAACTCGCTGCCACCAGAAGGAATGGATTGAGAACGAATCTAGATTCTTCTGATTCGCCCTCCATACTGCGCTGACCTTCTTCGAAGACAAATGATCCATGGAGACCCCACCATGGTTTGCCATCGACAATTTGTTCGAAGATCTTGTCCAGTGGACGGTAGTCTCGATGCAAAAGAGTGCGTACCGACAATACTGCTGCTGTCCTTTTCTCGCAAATCTCTTTGCGGGTAAGGAAATTAAACTGCTCTGGTTGCCGCAATGGTAAGTCGATGAATTCGTCTAACACTTTCGCGTTGCTGCCGACCGCCAACTCGTTGGCGAAAGTCGAACCTTGAGCGGCAAGAAAAAGCGCGACTACGTAGATCCATATAGGATTGAAGCGGTTCGAACTCGTGCGGAAGGAAGTCAACCGAGCGCGCGTAGAAGCGCTGGTATCGATGTTATCTAGCCGTTTTTTAAACAACTAGTTTTTCTTTTGTGGCTGCTGATAAAAGATCGTGTAGCTACCACGCATTCCTTTTGTCTTTTCCTTAGGAACGCGAATCATCGGACCAGTAGTGATGATGCAATGCGCACCATCTCTGCCGACCGACTGCAGGACGGAGCCCTCCGTCGAAGTTATTTTCCATGGATCAACTTTGAGGGCATTGCTCCACCAGTCTTTTACTTGCTGCGGTGTGTGCTCTGTGTTATAAGTCAGATAATATCCCGGGCCGGTCTTGGCGTTGGGGTATGTCACGCCATTCATAAAGACTTGCTTACCCGTATAGCTCGGAATGTTCGGTAGTGCGATCTCCTGATCGAGATTTTGCGATGAAAACTCGGCAGGTGCTTCCTTTCGAACCGCGGAAGTCAAAGGCGGTTGCCATCCCTGACCTGGTCTGCGCGGCTGTCCTTTGGGTTGTGCTTGGGCTGCGGAAAAACAATCAATTACACCTACGCTTGTCAACGCGAGCATGAGGCACGCGAATTGCAACTGCTTCCTCAAGCCAAACAATTTCATATCCCCATCTTCAGTAATGCATAAGCGCATAACTACTACCTCCGCCATCAGGATCAATTTACCACATCGAATCAGTGAATAACAAAAGACCCACTCATTCTGCACGATATTGCATTCAGAGCGGGTCTTTGTTGATCTCGGTCAGTTTCTCGTAAACTTAGTTAGGTTTGCAGAAGGTGCCTGATCCGTTGGCTTCGTTCTCGAACTCAACATCTCCCAGGAGGTTGCGGAATCCGGACGCTGGTTTGAAGAACACTCTATCGGCTGCCATTAGAGGGTTACCTTCAATCGGTCCTTGCGTGAATGGTGCTTCGTGGAATCCAGCATCACCAATTGGGCATCCGTTGGATTTTTTCGAGTTAACGATGGTGTCTTCGAGGTGATATGTGTTTTCGCAGTGCGAGATAACCGTCGAAGTTCTGCCATCATTCGGCATAGTCAGGTTGAAGTAGTCAGCCGGACCGGTTGCGTCTCCGTCGATCATGGCTACGCCTGGTGACGGTGAAGTCGGGTTCGGAACGTACAACAAGAGAGTCTTGCCGAGTCCGAGAGGCAACGAAGGTGTGCCGAGTGCAGTCATGATTTGAGCTCTCGAGATACGAGGATCAACTTGACGCATTCTATGGTGAATCTTGTCGACCAGGTTGGATGCGCAGCTGTTAGCCACGTTGGGGTCGCCTATCTGGTTGATGTAGGCGAGCGGGCTGTCAGGCTGTCCGAAGTTGACGGGATAAGAGCTGTTGCCGGGGATGTAAGGTATGCATGCTCCTGTGGAGAATCTCTTCATTCCAGACTTACCAGCAGGATCTACTGGGTCGCTGCATTCCGTTCCGGCTTGGCGTCCATACAGAAGGTCTGCTTTCTGAACTTCGACTGCCGTGAAGCCAGTGCTGTTCATTGCTCCACTTGCTACGGAGGCGCCGGTATCCATTGCAATTGCTCTTGCCAGTCTGGACTGGTTGCTCGATACTCCGCCGCATCCTGCTCCCCATACTGTGTACAGGTTGCAGTTGCCTGAGCCGGTTCCGACGTCACTGATCGCACGAACATCAGCCTGTGTTACGTTGTGGCAACCAAAACCGGTGGAGTTGATGGCGCCAATGTCGGCGACTTCGGTGAGACTTGTGGTTGTTTGTTTGAACCCAGGAGTATTAGGACCTACGGGCGGTCCGCTCGAGAAGTCGTAGGTGTAGCCAAACTTCGTGATTGTATTGCCACTACCAAGGACGTAGTCCATGTTTCCGTCCATACCGTCAAGCTCGTTATATGCAGCCCACTGTCTGACCAGGTTGTTTTGTCCTGTGCCTAGTGCATACAAATTGTTGTTGCTGACTCCAGCTCCGCTTGGGGGCCAAAGTTCGTTGTTGAATACATCGGTATTCGCATCTACAACACCGTTAGTGACGACGTTGGGGTTGTTGATGATGGCGTCAGGACCATTCTTGATACGCAGGTATCCGCGTGGTATCGATGCAACGAAGTCTTGATCCAGTGCACCAACGAGTGCACAGGCAACAGCTCCGCCGAATGCGCCCGAGTTGGCGACCTGAGTCGATGTGCCTGCTCTAAATGCGTTAGGTGGCAAGTAGTCGCCGCCGGTGAAGGGAGGGTTGGCAGAAGTCACGAATTCGCCGATGTCGACCAAGTGCGGCTTCTGTCTGGGGAATACCGGGACGCCTGAGAGGTTGACTGTCGTACCAGGTCCAGCAGGAATTGCGAAGTTGATGTAACCGGCGATGTAATTCTCGGTACCACCGGAATCGTGGTTCAAGGCATTAGGATGGTGCGTGATGGACAGCAAGGAGCTCGGGATCGAGACCTGAACAGCTGACACCAGATTTGGTGTCAGATAAACGTTGGTGGACAAACCGGGACGGAGGAATGCCGAGGTGAGTCCGCCGACAGCGACGGTGACTGGATTGCCTTCGAACATCTTTGTATTGTTGGAGCCGGCTACATTATTGAACTCTTGACCGAGTCCAGGACCGGTCGGATCGAGTGAGCTGTTGACCGCATTCTTGAGGGCTTGTGCTGATGCACGTGCTGCTGTAGCAACAGAGAGAGCGTTGGTAGAAGCTTCGGTAGTGCTGATTTCTTGAGCGTTGCAAGCAACGAGGCATGCTTGAGCAATCATTCTGTTGACTGTCAGCATCGATATTTTTCGGTGGGTATTGTCGGTGGTGCCGGTATTATTAGGATCGCAACCGATAAAGTCATCGGTTGGATTACCGGCAGTATCTCCTGTGAGAGATATATTGATTAGGGTTGGCGATAAAGCCTTTCTGGCTACGGTGAGTACACCAGCGTCAGTGGCGTTGGCAACTTCGCGTCCGCCGCCGAGCACTTGGGAAAGGATATAGAAGCCGATACCGAGGATGATGATGACGAGTACTACGACTGCCACCAAGCCCAGCGTTGCTCCTCTCCGTCTTGTTGATTTCATTTAGCTGCATCCTCCATTCGGTGTACCAGCCTTAGCGCGGTTAATGCCTGAAATATTCTTCTACGTTCGGATACTAAATAGGGGGACCTGATATTAAACAGATATTAATTAGTATCCCTTAATGTTCTGTGGCTGTCAAGATTAGCGCCCTTTAAGCTTGGTTTGCACGCTATTCTCTAATCTCTTGCTGGGCGGCGATTTGTGGAGATAAATCCAAACTGTGCGCTTTATTTAATCTACCACGAACAGCTTTTAACCTTAACACCAGTTAATGAAATGGAGTTAATATTAGTGTGAGCTTATCTAAAGCGTGGTCTGGATGGCTTTACCAGGCTTCAACGTCCTTCTCGTCCGGACTGATTATCAACGCAACTATCAACCAAAAGAGGAAATGAACCTGTGGTCGATAGAAAACGGTATCAACCAATCCATGAATCATTAAACCGATAAGGCTGGCCGACAGTCCGGCTGCCAGCCACTTGGACAAAGATGATGTGGACAGGCTAGACCAGAACTTGACGTGTGCCCGGGACAAAGTACAGACAACAAGGGCGATGAATGCTAGAAGTCCTGGTATGCCCGTCTCAACGGCAACCTCCAATGGTACGCAATAAGTGCCCAGTGCATCATAGCTGCTGACCATATACAGTCCGTATGAGAGTCTGAAGGCTTCATTTCCTGGACCCGTCCCTATCCACCAATTGTCCTTGAACATTCTGAATGACGAGGCGTAGACATTGAGTCGATATGAGTTGGAGCTATGCTCTCGACCGGCAAAAATCGATTCGAATCTCTGAGAGACGGCAGGGACAAATTTGAGCCCAACGACCAGGCCAATCAATAAAACTACAATCCCGCCGATGACTACTGGTCGAATTTTCTTGAAGTTGATCCACAAGTAAATTGTCCCTATATATAGGATCACTCCACAACTGGCGAGAAGACCTAAGTATGAGCCCCTGCTTTGTGTCAGCAGGGTGGCAATCGATATGAGCGCGCCAATTCCGACAAAAATCACTCCTGTGGCAATAAAAGCCGGTTTGCCTTGCTTATGACCGGAAAAACTCTGGATAAGGGCACCCAATCCGAGCGCGAATGCAATTGGGGCGAGTGGAACAAGGACCCCAGCCAAAAGGTTCGGATTGCCTAACGTGGCGAAAATTCTTGTCCCCGAGCCTTCGATACTTGGGTCTTCCCAAGTTGCAAGCGGTGCCACGCCTATTTTGTATTGATAGAGTCCGTAAAGTGATAGAGCGGTGCCGCAAAGCAAAGCCATCATTACCACCGCCATCTTGCGTTTCATCGAGTATGCGAACGAGGCGGAAAAGAGAAAATAGCTTCCTATATATATGGCGATTTTGCTCAGTCCTTTCAAGCTGGCGCCAAAGTAATGAGAGGCAAAGGCTGCCACTATATTGGCTGCCAGATATGCCAGAACTATGGCATCGAAAGAATCGAACTTCCTTCGCTCTTTGCCGCCCATGAGCCTGCCCACGATCCAGAGAGCAAGCCCGGCAATTACAACGATTGCAAGACCGTATTTGTCGTTGGCGAATTGGGGCAAACCGATCAATGCGAAGAGCATGACTGAGAGGCAGTAGGCGACGAATTGGAGCAAACTCCCCAGATTGCTCATCTGAGGCGGGACGCTCTTCTGAATCAATTGATATGCGCTGCAAAATGGCTTCAAGAATAACGATCCTGTCAGCGTTTTGTGCCAGGCCTGATCCATGTTCCAGAGCGATAGTTTGATGGCGAGCTCATCCACGAGTCCACGCAGAGTATTGGCACTCATGCTTTCCGGTCTTAGCCTCCGCTACCTGGCGTGGGTGTTCCGGCGCCTTCTGTCGAAACTTCGTTGACGTTGACTACCACGCCGCTCGCTCTGTACTTGAAGCCTTCCAGATCAACTTGATTGCCGATTTTTATCTTGTTGCCGCTCACGACATAGCCGTCAGCCGTTCGCTCTGCATTCTCCTCGACAGTAACTATGTAGTCGTGAGCTACTGGCACGGCAGGATCTGGAAAAGCGACCGCGGACTTCCCATCTGGTGCGAGGAAAGAAGCCTTGTGTTGCCAGTGATCGACCTTGCTTATCTTCATGGGCGGTTCCACTGGGCGGTTGCGTATAGTAATCGCTGATGTTTCCCCAGTTTTGAAAATTTCTGGATCAAGCGTCTTCAACCCAATCAAGTAGACATCAATGCTAACCCTGACCTTGCCTTCAATAACATTGTCCACACCAGCATGACCGGCTTTGGCCATAGCGAATCCCAGAACGCAGAAAATTACTGTTGTTACTACAGCCGCGTCAAATCCATTTACTCGTCTCATTCTTGCGTATATCTTCTGTATAGTTAGACCGTTCGACCCGTCGCCATCATACCAGGCTGGCGGGTTTGGCAGGAAATGATTCGAGGATTTATACCTTGCCGAAAAAGACCGAGACGTTGCCTGTCACGCGCCTCACTAGCTTTACGCTGTCAATTACTAGTTCTTGACCGAAATCTAGCTCGTCGCGGCCCCTCTCTTTGAGAAGTTCAAGCAAAAGCCGCTCGTCGATTGCTGTTAGGCTGACGGCACCATTCTTGTGATCTGCTGCGATGCGCATCAGATCTGGAGTTGAAAGAAGTGGGGACACTACGTTCATATGCCAACCTCAGTTACCACCGATGTTTCGGCTGTCCGACACCTTAAAAGTACTACTTCTTCATCGATATATCGATTGTGGTTTTCCCACTCAAACTGAGAAGAAAGCCCCCTCTTTTCGCCAGGTATGCGGGTAATACGTAGAGGGCATGTCGAAATATCGTTCAATGCATATACATCCAATTACACTACGCGGCGGCCCTGAAATGACAAGGAGAGAGACGATGCCCACCCCGAATGGATTTGGCGAAATGAATGGGGACTTTTCCGCCCCGGCACATTTACCCCTTGGCGAACATGTCTTTCAAGAAGGATACGGGAGCGCAAATTTTGAGGGCGATGGTGAAGCGATCATGGAAATTCTCGAGGCGAATAACAAGCTAGTGATGCAGTACAGAGATCAGCTCTGCAACCACTTCAGCTCTGTTCTCTCCAGAGTACCGCAAGGGATGCAAGACTGCTTTATCGAGTCGCTTTCTGTTTTTAACGATAAAAACGATGTGGTGTATCAAGGCATGAGGCAGCAACACGAAGCACGTATGCGTGAGATCGCCTGAGGGGCAATATCGCAAACGTTAGATCTAAAAAAGTTTTCGGAAGAGAGCGTGTCGGGGGGCATGCTCTCTTCTATTTGAAGAAGTTGATGGAATCGAGCGTTTCCAGCATTTCTCTTTGACTGGTAACAGCGGTGCCGACTTTTTTGACGACGATCCCGGCAGCGAGATTGCCCAGCGCCATGGCTTCTACGAAGCTCGCTCCAGTCACCAGGGCGAGTGTCATCGTTGCTACGACAGTATCGCCTGCGCCGGTGACATCGAAGACTTCGCTCTTGTTGAATGGCGGCAGCTCGATAAGACCGTGGTGCTTCTGGAAAAGCGCCATTCCCGCGCTTCCTCGTGTCAGAAGAACCGCTTCGGCTTTGCTCTGCGACAGGAGTTCCGACCCGGCTTTCTCGAGTGACTGTTGCGAATCGATTTTAAATCCGACTGCTTGCTCCGAATCGGGCTGATTGGGGGTAATGAGAGTGCATCCGGAAAATCGATGAAAGTCATTTTGGGCATCGACTATCAGCATGATCTTTTTCTCTGCAGCCACTTTGCGGCAGGCGTCGACCACTCCATCGACAATTGCTCCAGCTTTGTAATCCGAGAGTATTATGGCGTCAAAGGATCCGGCGGACTTCTCGATGCAGTCTGCAAGTTGATTGGCAATGGATGCGCTGATAGCTTCGTGCGAGATTCTGTCAAGTCTGAGCAATTGTTGCATCAGAGAGTGAGACTTGCTCAGAATACGGGTTTTGACAGTAGTAGGTCTGAGAGGATCGTGAATGAGTTCGTGACTGATGTTGTGCTTTTCGAGCATTCTTGCGAGCTTATCTGAATAATCGTCTTGTCCGCAGACACCGATAGCATGGCACTTTGCGCCGAGAGCGGTGATGTTGTGTGCGGTATTGGCGGCGCCACCAGGAATGTGTTCCGTATCGGCGTGTTCGAGAATAAGAACCGGCGCTTCTCTTGAAATTCTTGTGGGTTTTCCCTCGAGAAGCTCGTCTATAAGCAGATCTCCGACAACCACCACATTGCCGGCGGATAGATTTATTATTCGTTTCGCCAGGGCAGACTTGGACAACTGCGGCGTTGAAGATGTGACAGGTACGAAGGCTATGTCCTGAGGATGCACGCGTTCTAACTCCTGAAAAAGTTGATTCGCTAGATGATTTTTCGGGTCGGCTGACACTGCTATACCGATGGCTTTTCTCGCGTCTTCAATATAGCTCAACTCGATAAGCAATCTAGCTAGATAAAGTGTATTTGAAACAAGCTCAATCAGGGTGGAGGCTCGCCTAACGCTCTCCTGTGCCTCGTTGAGCGCTCTACGTTTGGGCTCTGTTAGTATTGATTCATCATTAAGCGGACCGGCGTTTTGTAACTGGTTGAGGCGTTGCTTAAGCTCGTCGAGCTGCTTCTGGTCCTCTATAGCCTTCACGTCCACACCCTGTAGACGGAAGTGTTGTCGTAAACCCAATGGAATTGTCAGACCGATATTGGCGCTGGCATCAAGCGAAAGTGTGTTAGACCATGTGAAATCTGCGGTCCCTGTCTGTGTTTTGGCGTTCGAGAGATCCCGGCGAACGACTTTGTTTGAAAGCAATCGGCTGATATCCGTTGTTCGCGGACAATCGAACTCAATTGTGCCACCCAACCCATCAAGCCCATGGATGTGCTGTTTCGTAATTGGTTTGAGCGACATCAATTCTGAGATCGAATGATTTTGCTCGGCTGGCTTGCGGTCCTGGGATTGTGCTTGCTTATTCTCTTCCGGAGAGCCGGAAGAGGGCGTGTGGTCAGAGCCAATGGGATTGGACATAGCCATGCCTCTAATAGTCACTTCCATTCTACTCTGTCGACCAGTCCGTAGATTGCCTGGGAGTCTGGCCTTCTTTGATGGGCATTGGGGCATCGATCGACTTTATAGGTCTACGGTATCACTCCGGGCATATGCAATATCGGACATTGTATATAGTATCACCGTCGGTGTCGTTAAACTGTCGCTGGTTGCGTGCATGCTAGAATCAACGAGGGAAGGCGTGGTGTTCACCAGGCAAGAGGAACGAACATTGATCAAGCGTGCCGCTGCATCGACTTACTGCTCATCTGTGCTTGTGCTCGCGTTTTGCGTTAGCCTAGCCTCAATAACGCCGGTCACAGCTGCTGAATCGTGGGAATCGCCGGCACAGAAGGCAGATCCGATCACAAAACTGACTCCCGACCAGCCGGGATCCGCGAAGAGCATGGATGTTTCAACGGCCGGCCAGGCTTCTGACATTAAAAATGCAACTGAAAAGAAAGAGCTCGACAACGCCGTTAAATGTATTTTGAGCCAGCCCGATATCACCAGGATGCGAAAAGACAGGAAAGCGGCGAAACGGATTGCAAATTACCACTGGCTCGACAAGGCAGCCGAATCCAATCCTCTTGTGATCGAGGCGATTACAAACCACAAGAGCGCTGCCAAGATACTCGCCAGACACCCGCGCCTGGCAGAAGTGTCGGAATGGGACCACTACACTTGTCGCCGTATTACGAAGTGGAAAGGCGCCGCCCGTGTGCTGGCTTCAAATGCGCAAGTGCGCGAGGTGGCTGGATTTGACCCTGAAGGACTTTACAGAGCTATAGCCAAGGATCGAAAGATAATAAGGATACTGTCAAAGAATCCCATGTTCGACCAGATGATCGTGGATAATCCTGACTTAGGCAGGGTTATAGCAAAGTACATGTGAATTTTTTCGATCTCCACCTTCTCGGGGCGCTGACAATCGGTTTCATTACCGGTCTGTTTTCCGGCGCTTTCGGAATCGGGGGTGGAACGGTGTCGACTCCCCTGCTTCGGCTGACCATGAATGTCAATCCGCACGTGGCCGTGGGGACCACGATGGCACTCATCATACCGACTTCAATCAGCGCCGCACTTGCGTATTTCCGTAAAAAAGAAATGGACATGTACATGGGCTCCGTAATGGTATTACCGGCGGTGATAGGTGTGCTTCTCGGCGCGGCTTTGACTACGGTTATAAATGGCACCCATTTGATGCTGCTCTTCGCTGCTTTTGTCGGTGTAAGCGGGTTGGATTTGAGCTTCGGCATCATGCACAGGTTTTTTGTCAAAGCCCCCGTTGAATTTGCTGCCGGGTCAGTCAGTAAAGGTTCTGCGAAATCACAAAAACGACCGCTGACTCTTGTGATAATCGGCTTCCTCGCCGGCTTCATTGCGGGATTTTTCGGTGTTGGCGGTGGATTTATCTTCATCCCGTGCATGATGTACTTTTTCAATACACCTATTAAGACCGCTTTCGGTACGTCGTTGTTAGTTGTCGCGGCAATCTCGATTCCTGGCACACTCGCTCACTCCTACGTCGATCAAGTCGACTTCCCACTAATGTTTTCAATGGTCGGCGGATCGATTCCCGGATCAATCGTGGGCAGCACCCTGGCGCTCAAGTTGAAGGACTCCTGGTTGCGTCGCGGGTTTGGTGTGATCATGTTATTTGTTGCTCTGATGTTGGCTGTAAATGAGTTGTTTTAGAGGTCATCGGTCATGTCCAAGTTTCACGCTCGGCTATTAGAACTGGAATCGGAAATCATCGCGAAAGCGGAGGCGCAGCGCGGGCTCACGCAGATGACGCCGGAGTGCGATATCCTGCTTCAGACCGTTGAGAAAGAGATTGGGTTGAAACTTGCTGATGCTGCTCCTTCCGATTGGAAAGGTTGGCTCACATACAGGCGTGGTAATGAAAAGCTCATCGTATGCCGTGGTCGATCTTTCAAAGAGACGGGAATGTTTGGAAAACACAGAGCCGGTCTCGACGTGCCGTTCGGCCTTGATACGATTGCTGAATACAGGCGAGGCTTCGATGTCTCGCCACCACAGGACCTCGATCACTTGCAGGTTAACTTCGGTCGTGGCGACTCTGTGCGCGTTTTTCTCTGGTACGGCGAGAATGTTGCTCCGTACAGGCTTATCTTCGAGCACGAGATGGCTGAAGACCCTGATGAGAACCTCAAAGAAGCAGTTGTAGAAGCTTGCGTCTGGATTGCGACCAAGCCCAAGGAGCTTACACTGCCGGAATTTTTGCGCACGAGACCGCAGGAATAACAAACACAATATCACTCATTCAACGAACTAAGAAGTCTCGTCAAATGATTCGCCGGTAGGAAAACCGTTGATGAATATTACTTCGACGGAATTAAACGAAGAATATTGAACTCCGAAATACCGGGCGATCGCGTGAGACTCACGCGCCGAGACAAGATCTGTTATTGATTTTGCTTTTCGTTCTCGTTTAGCTTGATGCGGCCCTGGTTTTGGTTGAGATGATTGATCAATGGTTCAGCCATCTTCTCCATGTTCGGTATTTGTAGCTTGTGGGATCGTTCAAAGAGTTCGATGGGGACAGGGAAAATGATTGTCGAGTTATTTTCTGCCGACACTTCTACCATTGTTTGAAGCTGTCTGAGTTGCATTGCACCTGGTGAAGAACCGATTGTTCTTGCTGCTTCCGCGAGCTTTTCGGCAGCTTGAAGTTCGCCTTCGGCTGCGACTATTTTTGCTCGTCTTTCTCTTTCCGCCTCGGCTTGTCGTGCCATAGCACGCTGCATCGTCTCTGGAATTTCTACATCTTTTACTTCCACGGAGATTACCTTGATCCCCCATGGTTCTGTCTGCCTGTCGATGATTGCCGAAAGCTTCTGATTGATCTGATCACGTTCTGTGAGCAGATCATCGAGTTCGTGTTGACCGAGTACGCTTCTCAAGGTCGTCTGTGCAATCTGACTGGTGGCGTTGAACGGATCTTCAACCTTGGTGACAGCTTTGTAGGGGTCTATAACCTGGAAGAAGCAGACTGCAGCTGTGCGGGCGGAGACGTTGTCTTTGGTGATGATCTCTTGCATCGGGATCGACATCGTGATCATGCGCAGGTCGACTTTTTTCTCCGACTGAATAATCGGGTAGACCATCGAGAATCCAGGACCACTAACACCACTGACACGACCCAGTGTGAAAATTACCAGACGGTCATATTCCCGAATGAATCGCACCGCAGAGAGCAAGTATGCAGACGCTACAAAGCCGTAAAAAATGCACATTTGCCAACTGAACAGGAATTGAATCAGTTCCATTCAAAAGTACCTCTACAATACATTGAGATCCGAGGGCACCGTCGTTCACGTACCCATTCATATGAACTATTGAAACCCCTCAGAGGCACTCCAGCGCCAGGGTAAATCCGGATCGATTATTAAAACGGTCGAAATTTCAAAAGCGTCATTTGTCTTCACCTTGTGATGAAGGGCGGCAAGGCAGTATCAAAAGTGGTGTCATCACTCGATTGCATCTTTAGTTCAGGATGCGCAGTTTGAAACTTTGAGGAATCTCGTCGGTTTTCCTTAACGACCTTGTAACTATATTTTTTTTATGATGGGGTAGGAAAAATGACAAGTTATTTCCTGCAGCAGATTTCCCGAAAGGAGAACCGACTTTGACCGTTGAACATTCTCGTGAATTCGAGCAGAAATTTACACCGTCGTCCGGCGTGCAGAAATTCGACGTATTGGCTCTGATGATGGAGGGCTTCAATCTCACTAGAGTAGAGAATACCAGGGAGCCGGATCAATGCGATGCGAATCCTACAGACGCGACAGTGGACCGACCACATTCAAAACAACTTGACCAGTCCGCTACCATTGCGGCATCGATGAAGGACACACCTCAACAAAAGGTGGAGCTCCCAGACAAAATGGAGTTAGAGCGGCGTGCTATAGAAAAACAGGAGAAAGAACTTCTGGATTCCATAGCCACCCTGATATCTGTCAACGGCGACAACAAGTACGCGCTCAAGGTATTGTTCGGCGATCTCCCCGCAGAAACTACGGCTGCTTGGCCGGTTTCGCGGATTAATGACAAGCTCGAGGCACTGGGCAGTAATAAACGCGTGTCGTTTCGCGGGAATCAAGACGGAACAAAATCTATGATCGTTTATCACACCGAGAAAACGACAGCAAAAAGTGAGAAGTACACTGCCTTATACGAGATAACTGTGACTCCAAAGAAGAGCAAGTGACGCGGCTGTCGGCGCCTTGAGGTAAAATCAGTCGCTGCCTCGTGTTGATTGTCGATACTGACTTAGTGGCGGATGACGAAAATCTTGGTTGCTTGCTTGCTTGTTAACTTGTCCTTAAACGAGCCTCGATTAGAGTGATATCGTCAATTGGAGAGACGATATGAACGACGCGCAAATGGTAAAAGGACCCTTTTGCAGCCGTTGGGAGTTGCTCAAGAAGATTGAGTTTCTGCCGAGGTTGTTTTGGGAGAGCGACGCCGAAAGCCTTGTCCGACATTTGCTGGAAAGTGAAGCTATTGCTACGCGTTCACTTCTCGCACGAGAGGAAGAAACGATTGTTCTGGCGTAGTCGGGAGCACCAAGGTGAACGTAGGCGAACATGCGCGGTGCCGACGAGACGTCGGCGGTCTCAGTAGCTGCGCGGTGCCGGCAAGATGGCGGCACCGCGTGCATCAGCGCAGCTCCGTCTGTCTTTGATTTCGTAACGATCGCGTTCAATCAGACGGCGTGTCGGAGCTTTGCTGATCTGAATGCTCTCGTCGCATTCTTGCGATGAAGAATCCGGAGAGGTGATCCATAGAAGGTAGGATTTGTATCTTGCCTGACTTGAGAGCCTCATCCAGATTATGCGATTCGACAAACTTCTTTGGGAAGAATGGCGTTAGATCGTCCAGGCGGTACTGCGGGTGGTGACGAAGGAATTCGTCGACGACTTGCTCGTTCTCCTCGGGCTCGACGGAGCACGTTGCATAAACGAGCACTCCATCCGGCTTGAGCAATCGTTGAGCGTTCGCAAGCAGTTCGTATTGAAGTTTTGCTAGGCTGGCTATATCGTCAGGCTGTCTCCTGTGGCGGAGGTCGGCGCGGCGGTTGAGAACACCAGTCCCAGAGCAGGGCGCATCGATCAAAATTCTATCTACTTGCGGTTCTATGAAGAATTTCGTGCCGTCCTCGACGAATGTCTCGATGTTGGTGATTCCCAATCGACGACGATTTTCCTTCAGCAGATCTAAACGGTTCGAACGAGTATCGACAGCGATCACACGCCCCTTGTTGTCCATCAACTCGCCTAGAAAGAGCGCCTTACCGCCCGGTGCAGCACATAAGTCGATTATGACCTCGCCTGGTTTTGGATCCACGACTTTCGCGACCAATGCTGCCGTATCGTCCTGAATGCTGAACATGCCTTCGTTGTATCCTGGCAACTCAGAAGGCTTTCCGCGGCCCCTTCCTCGCGATGACAAAACGAAGCATGACTCTACCAGCGGTGACTGATCGAATTCGACGCCGGCATTTGTCAGTACCATAGACAACCCATCGGCTGTAATTCCGAGTTCGTTGGCTCTCAGCACTATCCTCGGCTCCGAGGTGGAGAAGCGAAGCAGCGCTTCGACTTCGCTATGCGCGAAGTTTTTTAACCAGCGTTCTACGAGCCACAAAGGGAGCGAATAGTTCTTTGCCAACTGACCCGCTTCTCGTCCTTCGACAGAAATGCCAGGCGGTTCGTCCGCCGAATCGGCCTGACTCTCTCGTGCTCGAAGGTAACTTCTCAGCACGGCGGTAGTATAGGAAGCCATGCCCTTATGTCCGAGTTCCTTAGCTATCGCCGTAGATGTATTGAGCACCGCTGAGGGTGGCGTATCCTTGAGGAACTCGAGCTGAAAAATGCCAAGCCTCAGAGTATTTAGCAATACTGGAGGTAACTTCTCCACAGGCGTCTTTGAAAATTGCGAAATTTTGTCGTCGACAAAACCGAGGTTGCGAGTCACTCCTTGAACGAGAAGTGTGACGAACGCCTTGTCGCGCTTCGATAGCTGGCTTTTCTCCAATGCTTGAGAGAGAGCCAGGTTGGAGTAAGCGCCTGACTGCGTGACCCTCATCAGCACTTGCAGCGCGGCGCGTCGAGACTGAGAACCCTTTGGTTGGGTCGGCTTGACTTGTTCTGTCATGTTATCCGTCCGTCTTTATGAGTTGCTTGCAGGGCTCGAAGCATTCGTTAGCGGCAACGTGCGCCCCGTTAACCCAGTTGCGAGCCTCGATATCGCCCTTTCCTTGCGGTTTTACCGTCAAAAGGCGAAGGCGCTCTTCCCCATTGGGTCCGCATGCCACCAGAACATCTTTGTTCTGCGTGATCAAAGTTCCGTTCGCTAGAGCTTCCGTGTTACCAATCACGAGTTCAGTTTTTACGATCTTGAGCGGAACACCCCGAAATACAGTGGCGGTTCCTGGCCAGCCGACCAGCCCGCGGACCTGGTTGTGAATTTCTCGGGCGGGCTTAGTCCAATCTATATCGGCCATCTCTTTGGTCAAAATTGGCGCGAACGTCGCTTCGTCATCGTTCTGCTTTTGGGGCGTAACTGATCCATCGGCAAGACCCTTGAGGGTTTTTACAATCAGCTCCGCACCTATTGCTGATAAGGCCTCTGCAAGCTCGTGAGCGTTCATATTGTCGTCGAGTGCGATCGAGTCTTTGAGCAGCATCGGTCCGGTATCAACTCCGGCTTCAGTCTGCATGGTCGTGATGCCGGCGACGGTATCACCATTTAAAATCGCCCAGTTGATCGGCGCTGCACCACGATAGTGTGGAAGAAGCGATCCGTGCAGATTGATCACGCCGTAGGGCGCCATGTCCAAGACAGGTTCTCTCAAGATCTGACCGAACGCGACCATTACGATCACATCCGGATTGAGACCTTTCATCGTCTCAACTATTTCTTTAGCCCTGGAGAGCTTCTCCGGTTGTAATACCGGTATGTTGTGCTCGATTGCTGTCTGCTTGACCGGCGGCGGCAACACTTTGTTGCCACGACCTTTTGGACGGTCCGGTTGGCAAACAGCAGCAACTACGTCGAATCCTGGCTCTTCAATCAAGCGTTTGAGCGTGGGAACCGCAAACTCCGGAGTGCCAAGATAAATAATGCGCATCGAGCTTGACTCCTATTTCGATGCAATGAGTTTAGCTTGAAATCCGGCTTGGGGTTGCCACTATCCGTCTAATGTAACGAACTCTGCCGACTCCTAATTTTCGCCGTGGTCGGGTACAGTGTACATCTACGCATCGGAGGCGACGAAAACCCAACATGACTAGACACTCAATCTGCAAGCGTTCGAGTTTGCTCGCTGCCACGCTAGCCCTGTGCTGCATGTCATCGAGTCTTGCTGCGATCGGATGTGATAGCAACAGCGAGTCGTCGCGCCTTCTGGCTCAGGCGAATGAGTCCAAGGAGACAAAAGGGATTTTTCGAGAACCAACGTCATCGTCTACAGATAAGAACGGCACAGCGCAAGGTGGTGTGAAGCTGCAAGGAGGGGTTGAGCATGTCTTCCCCTCACCTGAAGATGTGTTTGAGATCGAGCCTGAAAAAGGGCAAAGCGAGACTTCCAAGAAGCTGGAAGCGATTATCACTCCGAAGAGTGGAGATTCGGCTTTCGAGCGGTTTATGAAACAGGGGTATGATTCGCTCGTCCAGGGCTATCTCTCTGAGGCTGAGAAGCATTATCTCGATGCTATTCACGAATTGAAAAAGACTGGTGTCAAGGATGTACGGCTCGCCAAAGCCCGCAATAGCGTTGCCAATGTCTCGCTTCGTGATGGCAAGCTTTTGGATGCAAAACAAACTTTCGAACTGGCTTTGAAGACTGCGCGTGAAACCGACGGACCAAATATCGAGGTAGCAAAAGCACTTGCTGGTCTCGGCTGTGTGGCAAGGGCGAATGGCGATTATAAGAAAGCCGAAGACTATTTGAAAGAATCGATCAAGGTCAGACAGAAGGTCGCAGGCGAATACGATCTGGGAATTGCGCAGAGTCTTCTCGATCTAGGCGAAGTATATCGTCTGCAAAAGCTGTACTCAGATGGAGAGCCTGTTTATCAACTCGCGCTCGAGACGCTCAACAAATGCAAGGATGTACCCGATCTCACCAAGGCATACTTTCTCGATAAAACCGGCATGTTCTTCCACGATCAAGCGAAGATGCCGGAAGCGAACAAGTTGTTCGCCATGTCGCTCGAATTGAAAGTTAAGTATAGCGCTTTGTATGCGCCTGTGGATGGGCGAAAGCGCGGGTTGGTCTATTATCGGTGTGAGAATGGTGTTCCTAATGCAGCACGAGTATTCAACAGGAATGCGGAGATCGAATACCTTCATGTGAAGGATGCGGTGGCAGTAGCGACGCTTACGGCACAGACTTACTCGGCTGATTGGTATCTACTGAAGGCGGAGGTGACTATTCAGAATCAAGGGAAAACAGCAATCTCAGCCTGCCCTGAGCCTCCAACCCTGGTCCTGGAATTGCCGAAGCGTAAGGTGATGACTCCATTGGATTCAGATGCAATCTCATCCGAGTTGGGTTTGCGCGGTCAGATGATGTTTTCCCGCCTTTTGCATTCAGCCGATTTCGCTTACACAGTAAATTCATTCAATTTTGGTTCGAGTACGACGACAGCGGCCACTCCGTTTGGCGGGTTGGGGATCTTCAACTCGGTCAATACCTGGACCAGCATTACACCGGATTGGGGAGCTCGGCTTGCCGCGCGCAATATGGCTATCACGGCACTGAGTAACGCGCAAGATGAGAGTAATACTGTATTCAGTACCAGACCCAAAGCGATTACACTTGCTCCTGGTGAGTCTGCAACGTTTCAAACATTTTTCCCATACGAGAAGTTCGATTCATGCACATTGCGCTTTCTGGTAGGCAATACCGTGATGGAGTTTCCATTCACGAGTAAGAGCGGCTAAAAGAAGAGGTTTTTGCAGCAAATGTCGAGACGTAAAAGAGTCGGAAAAGTTTTCTCTGTGGCTTTAGCCGCGGCATTATCGATCAGCCTTATCCAACCGATACTTCGAGAAGACAAGGCGTTCGCGCAGATGTGCGGTTACAAGCCTTCGGGCTCATTCTGTGCTACACCGCAGTATCCCACCTTCGGTTGCGGGGGACCACGCTCTTCGCCCGTTCCCCAACAGTATCTTCCGGCGGGTTGTGCTCCGGGCTTCAGCTTCGGCTGTGTGCCTTTCGTGAATACATTCACACCGTTTTTCTTCGGACCATCTTTGATTAATGAAACGATCAACTGCTTCGAAATTCCAACCAATCTCAATCCGGATGGCACCACGGGTACCGGTCAATCATCCAAGGACCGAGTCGAGTCTTTGTTACCGCATTTACAAAATGCTAGTGATATACCGGATACCTCGCGCTCTACAAATGTCGATATTTCAAAGGTGACGAGCGATGTGTTCAAAACTCAACCGCCTGCCGCCAGGCAGGGAGATGGTTGCAAGAAGGCCGCTCAACTCTGCAAAGATGGCAAATTTCAAGAAGCGTTGAGTGCGGTTGATCGAGAAGATGGTCCGAAAGATCCGATGTGTCATTATGTTCGGTCCAACGCTAATTTTGGACTCGGACATTGGGATGAGGCGCTAAAGGACGTAAAAGAGTGCCAAAAAAGTTTGCCTGGTTTTGCGCCGGCATTTTTCACTGAAGGGTCGATTCTTTGTGAGTTGAATAAACTTCCTGAGTCGGTCGAAGCTTATTCTAAGGCGCTGTCGTTGAAACCGAATAGTGTTTCATATCTTGATGGGCGCGCGGCTGTGTTCTATCGCGCCGGTCAATTTATCAACGCAATCAAGGACTATGAGCGCGTGTTAGAGATCAACGCTAAAGATCCGAATGCGCTTTATATGCGTGGGCTTTGCTACTACATGATCGGGCAGTATCAAATGGTGCCTGTCGCGTACAGTGACTATCTGGCTGTTAATCCCGGTGATGTAGCCGCATTGACGAATCGAGGGAGTGCGTACTTAGAACTAGGCAAGTATGGTGCGGCGCTAGCCGACTTCGATGCCGTGCTGGCATTGGAGCCCAAGCATGTGACATGCCTCTATAAGCGGTGCCTATTGCAATGGCACCTTGGGCGGTGGCGCGCCGCATATAGCGATGCAGATAGTGCACTGCGCGCTGTCGGATTCAACGATAGCAACTCGGCATACCTCGCACTCTGCAAGTACTTGCTCGCCTTGAAAGCCGGTGACCAAACTGCTGCTGCCGAGGTTCTTAACTTGAGTCTAAAGAGTATCGATTCCAAAATTTGGCCGTACCCGCTATTCCAATTTTTCGCCGGCAAACTTAGTGAGTCTGATATTCTATTGATGGCGACAACGAAAGAACAATGGACTCAGGTGCGAACCTACATTGCTATAAAGACGATGTGGACTGTAGGCACCGACAAACAACACGGACTGGTATTCCTCAATCAAGTGAGGTCCGAGGGCACGTCCTCCGTTCCTGAATACAATCTGGCGCTCGGCGAGTTGTATCGCGACAAAGTCAAAGACGTGACTAACGTAACGAGACCAGTCGCAAATCGATACGCACTGGTCATCGGCGTCAGCAAGTTTCGCGATAATTCAATCAATCTTCGTTACTCCGATAAGGACGCTCAAGACTTCGGCAGTTTTCTCGTCAATTCGGAAGGATTCAAAAAGGACAATGTGAAACTCTTACTTAATGAAGAAGCAACGAGAGAGAACATTCTGTCGGCGCTTGGTGAGAGCTGGCTCCCCCGGAAGGCCAACAAGGACGATCTTGTGCTGATCTATTTCTCTACTCACGGCAGCCCTTCGAAAATGGATGCCAAAGGGCTCAATTATTTACTTGCTCACGACACCGATAAGGAAGTTCTTTATGCCACCGGGATTCCCGTCCAGGACCTGACCCGGATGGTAAAGGACAAGGTTCATGCCGATCGCGTAGTCGTCATCATGGACGCGTGTCACAGCGGCGCTGCAAATACTGATGATCACCTTCCTATCGATGCCAACGATCTGTCGAACCAATCTGGTCAGGCTGTCATTTGCTCGAGCTTGCCCGAGGAGGTCTCATGGGAGTCGAAGCAGTACCCCAACAGCGTGTTCACGCATCATCTAATGGACGGATTTAGGTCGAAGGGTTCTTCAACATCAATCGGTGATTCTTTCGCCTATGCGCGTGATCATGTCGAGCAGGAAGTATGGAATGACAGAAAGCATCGCCAGACGCCGATCATGAAGACGACTTGGAGCAAGTCTGATCTCGCAATCTCGTCAGGTCAGAAGTGAGATATTTCCAGCAACGGAACGAGCGACAGTAAGAAACTGCCGACAAAGAACAAACAGCAGTAAGGAACTGACGACAAATAAACAAGCCGCAGGAAGAAACAGCCGAAACGCGCAGCTACTGGGACCGCCGGCGTCTCGCTTCGTTCTAGTTGGTGTTCCGCAGTTCCCCTAAACGACGTTTCTTCACCTCGTCCAACAAGTAGAAAGCGGTATGTAGAAACAGCCGGAACGGCGCAGCTACTGGGACCGCCGGCGTCTGGCGGCACCGGGCAAGCTCGGCTAAATTCAAGCAGGTGTTTCAGACTCCCTTACGCGTCAATCGTCACTCGGCACCATGGACGACCAGGCGGCGTCTATCACCATCGGAAAGTTCTTCAATGCGAGTCGAATTTCCTTGTACATTGTTGGGACCCAAGCCGGGTGCTTCTTGAAGTCGATATCAGGCTGCTTTGTTCTCAGGTCGCACGGGGAGAGAATCAATTGCACATTCTTACAACCGGTATCGTGGACCAGGATGTACAAGTCTTCAATTGCTTCGTTGCCCATCGCCAGGCATCCAGTAGACCAAAAACTGCCATGGATTAGGATGTCGCCACCAAGCTTGGTGCGTCGATCGATACGCGCTCTGGCTCTGTCTTGCGCATTAGGGTAATTCACCCTCAGGCCAAGATGCGCTATTGAGTTAGGGTAGAGTTGAGTGATGTTGTAGAAGCCCTCGGGAATTTGCAGATCGCCTTCTTTCAGCTTAGGACCTGCCTTTCCACTTGTGCCGATTACAGGGTAGCCTGTTATCTGCTTCCACTTTCCATCGGAAGATTTTGCAAACAAGATCAGTAGCTTCTCATCCTTCAGACCGATCATGGCGATCTGGGTCGGTGGGTAGGAAACTCCGGCGCTCTTGAACAGCGGCTTCAGCTTGTTCCTCGCCGACTCACCGTATTTTGTTACTGACTCAGGGACCGACAGGTTGGCCAAGCTACTTCCGGTCAAAACATTGAGCAACATGCGGCTGAATTCAATGCGACTTAGATTACATGGCAGGGTGCAGAAAATAAGCATTGCGGCGATAGAATAAATCAGCTCTCGTCTCGCCGAAGGAGATCGAGCTGCGGAAATCGACTTGGCAGGATCACAACGCTCCGTCACTTCCAGATGATTGTCCGGAACTGGTGTCGATAACTGTTTGGTCACGGCTTGATTTTCCTCAAGACAGTCAAAAGTCTGTCATAGTCGGCTCTCATCATGGTCGACAACGCTCGTCCAGCCGCTATCAAGAAATCGTCGTCCGAGCCGAGTGCCTGATGAGCTTCGCGGATGGTGGCAGCCATTAACTCGTCGGATGGGACTTCTTTTACATAGGTGAGCAAACGAAGAAATTCGAAATCCCGAGTCAGAGCACGAATCTCCTCGGATGTCGCTGGATAGACAAAATCGTGAACATCGGGAGGTTGTGGAGGCAGATGTTGATAGATCTGATCGCGGAAGCCGTGACCTACCAAAATTGCTTCAACTTCTGTTCTGAGCAGCGAGAAGATGTGGGGCTGCTGAAGCCGCAGTTCTTCACGCGTCATTCCTAGTGCGGCCGGCTTGTGAATATTGTCGTGCGGTCCCGTCTTCACGTTATAGGCAACTGCGAAAAGCGATCTATTATCCTGGGTGATAACTTTGAGAAAGCTCCCGAATCGGGGCTTGGGAGCTAGATCCGCTATATCCTTTTTTTCTGGTAGGCACTCTGCGATGAAGCCTGTTATCGAGGAAGCGGTCACTTCCGCAATTGGGATGGCTGCGGTGGACATGTGTGGCATAGCGCACACCTACTCGGTTGGAGGAGTTAACTCGTTGGGCGTGAAATTCTCTATCTCTTCTTCTTCAACCGGGTCGTGAACCGATCGACCTTCCGAGATGCTTATCGCTGTTTTATTGCCGTCCTGGGCCATGAGAACATTGATCTCAACATCCTTTTGATGTCCTGACAGGCTTACTACGGAGCTTTGACCCGTATCGCTGGTATCGATCTGCCAACCAGACTTCGGGAGGGTTGATTGATACCACTCAGAGACTCGCTCGATTGCATCTGGAGTCGACAGTGAGACAAAGGCGGCGTGCTCTCCGTCTTTGTCCTGCGCCGATGTTGAACCTGCGATCTGGGCTCCAGGGTAGACCAGCGATTGCAAATCTTTTGGAATTCCTTCCGTGCCTTCGTTGAAGGTATGGGTCATGCCGGCAGATTTAAAGGTGACGGATTTGTCATTGCCGCAGCCGGATGTGCTTATTACCGAGGCCACAGCGAGCACCGTATACAGTGCCCAGTAGCGAGAAAACGAAAAATGTCGAGGTCTGAAAATCAAGTCAGTTTTCTCCCGGTCTATTTCAGGCTTCCAGAGTTGCAAATGAGTAGCTAAGCAAAGTATAGAACATCATTCCGTTAATATCCTCTTGTCTCAGCGCAATCTGTCATCATGACCGATTGCTTCGAGCAGACCCTCTCCCAGGAGCTCTACGGACAGCACGGTCCACGAGATGAGAGCCGCCGGTACCAGTGGCGCCCACCAATTGCCAAGAAATAGGTCGCTGGAGGCTTGTCTCAGCATCGTTCCCCAGCTCGGTGTGTCAGGGCTCAAGCCTATACCCAGATAGCTCAAACCTGCCTCCATGACAATTGCATCGGAGATCAAGAGTGTCGCTTGAATCATTATGATTCTCGAGGCATTCGGGACCAGATGCCTGAAAAGAATCACCAGAGTGCCTGCTCCAAGTGCCCTGGCCGCTTCGACATATTCTTCCAGACGTATAGCAGATATCTTGGCATGTGCGACGCGCGCCGCCTCCAGCCACGAAGTGGCCGCAATCACGGAAATGACGGTGACAAATGGTAAGAAGCCGAGACTATAAGACGTGACGTCAAACAAAGTAAGAAGAGCTCGTGGAAGTGTTTCTGGAAAAGCTGGTCCATTGACCAGGGCTGACAGCGCTAGCAACAAGATAAGCGGCGGGATGGCAAGCAAACCGTCTACGATTCGCATCATTACCGTGTCTATAAGTCCTCCCACAAGCGAGCTAACAGCACCCCAGAGACTGCCGAACGTGACGGCTAGAAGGGCGGCGAGAAGTCCCAGTGCTAGCGACGTCCGCGACCCCCAGAGCGCCATTCCCAGGACGTCCCGGCCGAGGCTGTCGGTACCAAGAAGGTGGTTGTCGGTAAATGGCGGAATATTGGTGGCAGTAAGATTGACATGCGCAGGTGTGATTGGTGGAATCACAGGGTGTACCAGGGGGGCGAGAAATGGCAGAAGGGCAAGCACGCCGATCAGGCAAAGCGCGATGCTGATTCGAGCATTGCTTCTTCTCCAGAATTGGGTTGGAATTTTGTTGGTGGAAACAGCCGAAATCGTTGTCATCTAAAAACTCCGCCCCGGGCGCTGCTGGGCTCGGTCCATGAGATTTTGACCGATTCGCGGATCTGCCAGACCTACAAGGATGTCGGCGACCAGGTTGGAGAGAACAACCATGGTCCCATAAATCATCACGAGAGTGGTCATTACAGGGAAGTTGCGTCCGAATGTGGCTTCCACCGCCAGCCTCCCTGTACCAGGCCAGGCGAATATGGTTTCCACTAGAACGGATCCGCCAATCAAAGTAGGCAAAGAGAGAGCCAGAAGGCTGATGACGGGTACCAGGCAGTTGCGGGCGACATGTCTCAAAACTACCTGAGAGTTCGATAAACCCTTAGCCAAAGCGGTGGTTACATAACCTTTCGTGATTTCGTCAAGTGCGAGGGAACGCACGAAAAGCGCCACCTTGGCGCTTCGGTTGAGGGCAAGCGTCAGTGCAGGAAGGAATGCGAATCTGACAAGATTGGCCGGAATTGCTACTTCATCGCCGCGCAGCGGTCCAAATAACGGAATGACGTGAAATGCAGGCACCAACGTGACAACATATATTACAAGCAATCCCAGGAAGAATGCAGGGACTGAGTGCAGCAAGAGAGCGGTTGTGAGGAAAGGGGCTTCGACAAGAGCATTCTTGAATTTGAACCGCACAGTCACCATGAACAGTCCCCAGAGGATGCCATTCGTGAAAGTGAGCACCAAGGATAAACCGACAAGCGTCAGGGTTGCAGGGATTCTCTCGCCGATTACTACCAGCACTTTCCTGTTGTCCTGGTAGGAGCGGCCAAGCTCTCCCTGACCAATAAAACCTTTGAGCCACGAAAAATACTGTTTTGGCAGCGGTTGATCGAGTCCAAACTCGTTTCGAATGGCTTGCAGCTCTCGCGGGTCGATATCGCGAGTATTGCCGCCCATCATGGCATCCACAGGATCGCCTGGCAACGATCGAATCAATCCGAACGAGACGATGGAAAGCACGATCAAAAGAGGGATCGCGGAGAGCACTCGATTAAGTACAATCCTTATCAGATTTTCTCTCCCGTCTCACTCAATCCCAGATAGTAAACACCAAGAATATTCTCTGGTGCAAATATTCAGTCTGGTTGAGTTGTCTAAACCAGACAATATATTTTGCGTTTTCTAGACTTGGCAACCATGCTTGACTGTTTCAACACCGTAAAACTATTTTTTGTATGGACGGGCAAGCCATTCGTGCATGATATACAATAACGCTCTTGGGGTTGAACCGACGGTAAGTCCTCTGCGTCTTGCGTTGTTCTTCCGGTGACTTGCATCACTTCCCTGGCGGCATAGCCAAGTGGTAAGGCCGAGGTCTGCAAAACCTCTATCCCCAGTTCAAATCTGGGTGCCGCCTTTACATTCGTTTGAAATTCTTCGTGAGATGAGGGTAAAATTTGAAAATGCGGACGGTTGGCGCAGTTGGTAGCGCACCACTTTGACATAGTGGGGGTCACTGGTTCGAATCCAGTACCGTCCATCACGTACGACGAATATATATCATCGACCGGCAAATAATCTGTCGGGGCTGTCATTGATTTGCGGTTGAAAGCGTTCACGCTGCTACGAGTGGGTATAATTGATCTCGTTGTTATCTACGTAGACTCAGTATCCTCCGACTTTGAACAATATGGTTTCAGAAAGCAATTCAGAGTTGGAATTGACAACATCAAGTAATAGTCTACTTCTAATTGGACTCGGCTCGACGGCTTGTGTGATCTTGATGTACGAGATTCTGTTGACCAGGATCTTTAGCGTCATGATGTGGTATCACTTCGCGTTTTTAGCTATATCAATTGCCATGTTTGGTATGACGATTGGTACTATGCTCGTCTACATTTTCCCTAAATACTACTCGCAAGAGCGAGCGAAAAAGCTACTTGCGCCTCATTCGCTTGCGATGTCCGCGACCATCTTTCTTGCGGCTGTCGCGTTTGCTTTAGTGCCCAAGTTGCTGTCTGGACTGCCGGACGAGAAGGCATGGACTGTATTTCTCGCCATCAGCTATCCCTTGCTTGCGATTCCCTTCGTCCCCGGAGGAATTGTGGTTTCGCTCGCATTGACACGAGTGAATGGATCAATCGGCAGATTGTATGCGGCTGACTTGACCGGTGCCGCCTTCGGCTGCCTGGCAATTATCGGGCTTCTCTCGATAACCGATGGGATGTCTACAGTAATCGCACTTGCCTCCCTCGCTGCTTTGTCCGCGCTATTTTTTGCCAGGAATGCTGGACAGCGAGTAATTTCACATTGTTCGCTTGGGGCTTTTCTTGTTTTTGCCAGCCTCGCGATTGTTCACACATACTTGGCGGCTGATAACACGCCGTTGGTTTCTATTTCACTCGTCAAAGGCGAACGCGAAGGCAAGCCGATTTTCGAGCGATGGAATTCTTTCTCCCGAGTAATCGTTTTTGACAGTAAGACCGGCAAACCTCAAGGTTGGGGCATGAGTCCTAAAATGCCTCCGGACACTCAAGCGACACAACGGTGGCTAATCATCGATGGTGGTGCGGGCACGGTTCTGACCAAGTTCGACGGGAATTTGGAGAAAGTGGCCTACTTGACCTACGACATCACCAACCTTGTTCATCACATTCGCCATGATGCAGACGTACTAGTCATCGGTATCGGCGGAGGACGAGATATTCTGTCCGCTCTTTATTTCGATCAACATCGCGTCACCGGGATGGAGATCAACAACAACATCATTTCTGCGGTTACTCGTGTATTCGGCAAATTTGTCGGACATCTTGACCAGATTCAGAAAGTGAAAATTGTTAATGCTGAGGCAAGAAGTACACTTGCAAGTTCGAAAACAAAGTACGACATTATACAGGTCTCGCTGATCGACACATTTGCTGCAACTCAAGCCGGCGCTCTCGCGCTGACTGAGAATTCACTGTATACAGTGGAGAGCTGGCGTTTGTTTCTTCAGCATCTCAAGCCAAATGGCATAATTAGCTTTTCTCGTTGGCATCCTGTTGAAACATATAGGATCACGACGCTGGCAAATGAGGCGCTCCTCAAAGAAGGTGTAGCTGAGCCACGCAAACATATTATCTTAGCGGCGCTGCTGAAGACAGAATATCCGAACAGAGGCGTTTCGACTTTATTGGTCAGCAATTCGCCGTTCTCTTCCGCGGATGAAGAGAAAATCAAATCGGCATGTGTAGAACTCGGATTTGAAGTTATTTTGTCGCCATCTATCTGCGCTGATCCCACATTGGCGGAATTGGTTTCCGGTAAATCTGCGCGGAAAGTAGTAGCGAGAATGGACACCGATATCAGCGCGCCAACGGATGATCGACCTTTCTTCTTTCAAACGACACGACTCAAGGACGCAGTCAACATCGTCTTTACTCCCAGTAAATGGATGGAGGGCTGTATGTCTTTCCATGTCAAAGGACTGGTCCTTCTGATGGTAATTGCCGCTGTTTTGAATGCGTTTTTTATATTCCTGCCGCTCGCTTTTGTCCGAAAGATTCCATCGTTGAAAAGCAGTGGTCCTCTGTTTCTCCACTTCTTATGCATAGGCATCGGATTTATGCTGCTCGAGATTGCTCAAATCCAACGACTCAGCATTTTCCTTGGAGCGCCTGTTCTCGGACTATCGGTAGTTCTCTTCTCTCTGCTCTTGTCCGGCGGAATCGGAAGCTACATATGCGGCTTAGGTGAGCCGTTAAAACGCGCTGAGGGAAGGTTGATCGTGCTCTTATGCGTAATAGCCGTGACAGGCATAGTCACACCATTCCTGCTTGGCGCCTGTAGCGCGTTTCAGCTAACAGGGCGAATTCTAGTGGCAATCGCACTGGTATCACCAATGGGATTGGTTCTTGGAATGGCATTCCCTCTTGGTATTCAACTTGCCGATAAGAAACAGCTCCAGGATGTTCTGCCCTGGTTCTGGGGAATCAACGGAGCCGCATCGGTCTTCTCGTCTGTGCTGGCGACGTTTATCATGCTGTACTACGGAATCTCTGCGACATTCTATTCCGGACTAGCCTGTTACATTCTGGCAGTGCTAGGATTCATATGGGCGATGGGGCGGAAAAACTGACGAGTTACTTTTAAAGACTTCGGTGAAACCTACTGCCTTATGTGATCGACAACGATACCGCGGGGAAGCGTCTCGCCCTCAATAGTGAGGAGCTTTCGATAGTTTGACAGAGCCCTCGCCAGGTCGGAGTCTCCATTATCTTTTGCAAAGTAGAAGCCATGACCGACAAGAACGAGACCTTCTTTGATAGCCAGTTCTCGTTCTAGCAATGAGCGAAGACGATCGGAGGCTTTCAGATATTTATAGCTGATGAGTTTCAAAAAAAGCCGACCAATTTGCTGGTGATTCTTGAGCGTTTTGGCGCTCTCCATCGCAGTCGAGTATGTGACGTATGCGTCCTCGCATTCGGTTCGTTTTTCGAAGAATCCTGCGGTGCCGAGCTTCGCATCACCCACTGCAACGAGCAGATTTATCCGCTGGACAGGATCGTCTACCTCACCATCCAGCAGTTCGGATAGTAAGTGAATAGCCTTCTGATGTTCTCCATTGACGCAGTACAGTCGAGCCAGATTGATGCCAGCGGTGGTGATCAGCTTCTCGTCGTACGATTTTCGTGCTTCCAGAAGTTCATTCTCGAGACGTTGAAACTCTTCTCTCTTTATATGTGGAACAGTCACCAGTAGTGGGTAATTATGTAGATCTTTGTATAGCGGAATGAGCGTCAGCGAAGTGAGAAAACAAAAGAAGAGGAGAACGTATCCTCCACTGATCTTGTTCTGAAAATTATTCAGAAAACGGTCCATGTCGCCGGTTTTTTCTTGCCAACTAGTTTATTATACTAACGTTCAGTATCGCTCGATCGCGCTTTCGGGGAGTGAAACAAACAGCGATAGCTCTCCTGTCAGTAGTAACACGCACTTCTCCCCATACATGCCCAAGGCGGACGCATTCAAACGAATATTCTGGATAAGTCTTATCCAGGTCCCGTTTATCCTCGCACTTGTATTTCTATCTCAGCAGTCGGCTACCTTCGTTCAGGACTTCATGCATTCGTACGGCAATCCGCGCCCTGAAGTGATGGGCATGATTCAGCAATGCTGCGTTCGGCTTTTTGCGGCGGCCCTACTACTGCCACTGCCATTGGTAGTTTATTTCTATACCATGTATCCAAGCCTGAAGAAGCTTGGGCAGTGGCAGAACATTCTGGAAATGTTGCTGCTTTGCATAATGTACTATTTCGTCATCGCAACGCGATTCTTGCAGTTCCCGCTTGGGACTGATGATACCTTCATGGATTACAGATTCGTCCGCAATTGGGTCGAGTTCACGTCCTTCGATTTCAATCCTGGCGAGCGTGTTATGGGTTACACCTCCATCTTGCATTGCGCCGTACTTTTCCTGCTTGCACTCTTCACGCGCTATACCGACATCCCAATCCTGGCAACCACATTCAACGCTGCATTGACCAGCATCGTGTTCATCGGATTGCATGCGATTTGTCGCAAAATGTTCGGAAACAGTTGGCAGCCCTTAATTGCCTGTTGCGTTTACGCAGTATCGAAGTACAGCATGGTAGAGGTCGGCGGTGGCAAGGAATCATTGATGGTGAATTGCTTCATTCTGCTTGCTATGTTCTCCATTCAGCTTTGTCGTTGGAATAGTTTTGCCTGGACGGGGACTTTGCTCTTTCTTACAAGACCGGAAGGACTTCTTTGGCTGCTTGCCAGCGCTACCAAGTCTGTTTCTGTGATGGGCTCCAAAGCTTTGAGAGGATGGGATTTGCCACTATTGACGGTGTCAGTGGTTTATCTGTTCTTATTCCTGTACTACGGTTCGGTCATTCCCCACGGCGCCATAGGGCGCGCCACTATGTTTCAAGCAGTCCTGGTTCCATCCGACAAGACCGTGTACTTCATTCTGATTCAATTGGGGTGGGAGACTTTCGATGGTTTGTTCATGGCATTGTTAGGAATGTTCGACGCCTTGAGTCAGGTGGTTGAACCAAAACCACACATTATCGCGATGCGCTGCATCTCTTCCACATGTCAGGGACTTCTTGCTATCTGGCTTATGGGCTGGCTTGGCAAGGGCTATAAGCCGATTAGATTCTATTTTTATGGCGCCTCTCTCGTGCTCATGTTTTTCTTTTGTTCGAAACCCTGGAGTTTTCCGTGGTACTACTCATGGTTCAACCTTATTTCACCATTTGTAGTGGCGCTTATGGCAGGAGCACTATTCAAATGCAGGTTGAGACGTGCAACCTGGCTCCTTAGAGCGTTTTCTGCATTGCTGGTGTTTCACCTGCTTTTCCATCCGCTCATGTGGGGAAAACAACTGTTCATCTGGGAGGCAGACAAGGATCGCCTGATTGCCTATCAGCAAGTGGCGAATTACATAAAAGGGCGAGGTCAAGTCTGGAAGACTATTGCCGTATTAGAGCCAGGTGTGATCGGTTATTACCTGCCGAATCGGTTCAAAATAATCGACCTGGGCGGACTGCAATCACCTGAGGCATTGCAGTTTTTCCCCATCCCGGAATCAGACTACGCAAGACGAACATTGTGGTGTGCAGTCCCCGTCAATAGTATCCTGGAGTTGAAACCTGACTGCTTCGTTGTCCTCGATTCGTTGATCGACAATGGCTTGACGAAGAACGACAACTTCATGCGCGAGTATTCTCTCAATCGACACTGGATCGTGACTCCATCGACCTTTGATGCAAGGGCTGTGCTCCTGTTCGAGCGGAGATCTCAGAATCGAGATGCGAACGCAAAACAGTGAGCAAACGCAACGGAATCCTCGAGGGTAGTCATGGATTGGAGTGCTCGGGCAGTTGATAATCAGGTTGTTTCCGCTCTCAGTTCTAGAACGACCGCTTGATCGTCTGTGGCCTTTGCTTGAGGGGTCTCTCTCTGCTCCGGCGTTTCTTCTGTGTCGCGAGCATTGGTGCCCTGTGACCATTGGATGGAGAACTGACGAGCGAAATTTCGGACTCCTCTCTTTGCATGATAAATCGGAGCTCTGGCGAGGTGTGGAATGGCAGTCCCGCAGTGTATGTCCGGAGAGGTTTGCCAGGCTCTGTTGGTCGAGTAGGCTACCTTGATAAAATTACTGAATTCGACTGAACCCTTATCGGGGTTCGAGATGGTGGCAACCTCGATAATATAGTTGCCGTCGCTCTCCTTCTCTGCAAGATATCGCGCTTTCTGTTTGACCGACAGACCCGCACCAAACATGTCGAATTCTAGAATCCGGTCGCGAGGCAACGAGGCGGCGATTGATTCTTTCATGAGGATAGCGCCGCCCGAATCGCTTACGCGCACGAGTCTACCTTCAATGGAGTTATCTCCTAACGAAATGGTGACAGGAATATCGCTATCGACTGCGTAAATCGAAGGTGGACAGTGCGCATCACAGCTAACGCAAATGGCTGCCAGAAGCAGGAAGATGTTGTACCAGGTGTACATGATCCAGAACAAACTCCAGTCCGGATGAGCGACGTACCACGCGCTCGTAACGACTCCCACAAAGACGAGTGGAATCAACAGGGCAAGGTAGATTAGAGCGAACCAGGCGTCCGATTTCGTTGTCTTCTTTGTCGCCTCGTGTGTTGCCACGAACTGAACCTTGAATCCATTGAAAAGTCCTTTGATTGCTGCGAAACAAAATACGGGTGCTTTGATGATTTCGTAGACGTCGAAGATGATAGATGACCGTCCTCGATACATGAGGAATGGCATTCGAATTTGGACTATGTAAAAAATGGGCAACCAGAATGTCACGAATTCATAGGGGAACATGCGGCTTGGGAAGGCATGAAACACGACACACAACACTGGGATGAACAGATAGATCAGCCGAGCAACCCAGAACCAATAATAAAAGTAATGAATGAAAGAGCAAAATCTCTGTGTAAATGTGAGACCCGGCAGCGACAATACTTTCTGGTGTCCCCAAACTTGAATCGTCCCGAGGAACCAGCGCGTCTGCTGATTTAGATAAGATCTGAGCGATTCGGGACTCAATGCCAGCACTTGAATCTTTGGAACGTATGCCACTCTCATTTTTTGCGCGAGCATTTTAACCGAAGTGTGGTGATCTTCCAGAATGGTGCCCATGGCGACACCGCCTATTTTCTCGAGCGCACTTCTTCTCAGTACGGCGCCCGAGCCATTCCACACTGCAGTGTCCCAGCGCGCTAGCGAAGGCAGGAAAACAACGTAGAAAAACGACATCTCGGTAGTCAATCCGCTGTAGTGGATAGTTCTTTCGAGTAGACCAGGCGTGAAGAAATGGATCGCGAATTGCAGGCACCATATGGACTCATCAGCCCGCAGACGAGGTAATGCTAGATCGAGGATCGTATCGGCCGGTAGATTGTCCGCATCCAATTGCAAGATAAACTCGCCCGTGGTGTGCGTCATCGCATTGTTCAAATTGCCAGCCTTGAAATTGGCTCTGTCCTGGCGCGTGATATAACCCACTCCACAGGCTTCCGCGAGCTTTTTGACTTCATCGCGTCGTCCATCATCGAGTACGTACACTTTCTTGTTTTCGTAAGCGATTGACAGGGCACCGTATATGGTTCGCCTCAAGACCTCAATCGGTTCATTCACTGTTGTTATGAAAACATCTACCGTCGGTTGATCTGTTAGTGGTGGAACTTCTTTTGGTTCAAATCCCAACTCATCGTCTGGTTCTCGATACCAGTGGACAAATATGTTGGAAGCTACCATTAGAAGGCAAGACGTGTCCGCAATAAGCATCAAAATGACTGCAAATACATCGCCTGCATTGTTGTAGTAAATCGTATGCGTGATTCTGAATACGAAGTATCGCGCGTAGGCAAAGAATGCCAATAACCACGTAATTCTGATTGCTGACTTGCTTCTCATGGTCAAGAGCGACCATAGGACCAATCCCAGCGATACGGCAATCTCAACGTGGAGATCTAACGGCAAGGCGACTGCAACGATTACATAGGCGATGAGCGCAAGTATAACGAGGAGAATCACTTACCTGTCTCCAAGCGACATAATCGCAACGAGTATCAGTAGAAGCGTCGGAATTACCATCGCGGACAAAGCAAGGAATCTTCCGTCTTCCCGTCGGAACATCCGCAATAGCAGAAGAGTAGTTGCCAGAGAAGCAAACCAGAGCGGCAAGACCAATTGTGGAAGTGCCTTGAGAGCAGCGAGGAGATGCCTCATCTGAAAGGAGTCCACGAGATAGATGGAGACAGGCTGTTGAGCATGTCTCGGATTTGTAATGTCGCCGTCGAATCTGTGGACGTAATCTTCGGTAAGGTTTTTCCCTCGCTTCAATTCAAAGGAGAAGAACTGGCTGCCCTCTCCGCTCTTGAGTCGCTGACCGGTTCTGCCATAACCAGTTATGAGAAAGCCGTCCGTACCAATAGAACGGCAACGAATCATTCCTGCCTGGGATTGAGAAGGTTCTCCTGTCGGATCGAAATCTGAATAGGCTGCGTATTGCTTCGATTGGGTGAACGGATTCTCGTACCAGATGTCCCGCTCTTTCAACCAGTCCGAATTCGTCGGGTAGTGTTGGTACTTCGAGTAGTACCAATTTACGAAATAGGAAATTTTGAGCATCGCCTGGTACAGCCGAAGTTCCGGCGCATCGCTCTTGTACAGTACAGTGCCATCTGATCCTACGATACTGTCATCCCCTACGGTAAAGAAGAGCGCGTCTTTCCGGACGAGTCCAGGTAGTACTTGTATGAGGTTGAACGGTATCATTCCAAAGGTTTCGTAATTAGCGTAGTAGGTCTGCCCCCGGTCCCAGATGCTGGCGGCTGTGCCGTTGTCGAATCGCACCTGTTTAAGTCCATCTACTGATAAATATTCCCGCGCTGGAGCAAAACTCGACGTTGTGAAGACCGGACTTTGCTGAGTTTGGACACCAAACGAAACAAAGGACAATGTGATTGCCGCCAAAATAGCCATGGTTTGAGCAAGGCGCTCTTGTCGGGCGTGCGGGACCCGCTTCAGTGCCTTTTCCGTCTCAATCAGAATCTCTCCATCGGATGCTGGCGGAAAGAGTTCGTTGAACACGGTCGAGGTCTTGGCCGATATTGGGCGTCCATGAGCTACGTTAGAGACCCTTAACGCCTCCAGCATAATGATCTTGGCTTGATCCTTATATCCAGCGGAATGAAGACTTCTGGACAGATCCAGAAGAGCCGCTACGTATGGCTCGCCGCCACCACTCATCGAAACCTTGACGCGTTGTCTGGCGTATACCAGCGATTCTTCCGCCCGATTCAAGCGCCGGCAGACGTCCACCAAGTGCTCGAGGCAATCTATCTGAATATCTGGAGCAGGATCATCGTCTTTGAATAAATCAACCGCGCGTAAATAGCGCGTTCTTGCCTCTTCATATTCTCCAGAATCGTAAGAACTCTTAGCGACCTTAATCCATTCGTACATGGATGATTCGAGTATGGAACCAATGGATGTTTCTTTCTTCGGTGCTTCATCCTTCCTTTCGTAGGACACGGTGAGAGAAGCCAGAGAAGGCACCTGAGCCTCGTCTGTTGGTACCGGAAAGACACGGCGCTTAAGCCTGCGAAATGGTAATTCGAGATACCGCCACGACAAGATTGCCAGCGCCAGTCCGAGCAGCAGACTCAGAGCCATTCGGTATTCGACGGGCAGACTGACGCTGTACAAAAGTACGAATATATGAGACAGGAAGAAGCCGTAACTGACTCGTCCCAACGCAACAGATATCGAGTTCGAGAAGACGGATAAGAGTATGTCTTCCTTTGTCAGCCAAACTCCCAGTAAAAGTAAGCTCGTGCCTACTCCTCGAACAAAAGTCATAATAGAGTTCCAATGGATTGGAGCGAACTGTTCCGACAGAACCATCGACACCCAACCCAGATTGAGCGCCACTCCGATCAAAAGCAAAAATGTACCGTTTGACTCTTTCAGTTTATCCCAATTCAATGACAAGTAACCTGCTGTACATCCCCATAGCAGGTATTGTGCGGACTCTACGACAGTCATTGGACTACTGTTTTGAAGAAAAATTTGCGATATGAATTGGCCGACGTTTAGCAAAAACAGCGTCAAAAATAGTAGCGGTACTCGAAATTTTAACGGAGTTGCGATCAGAACAAACGGGATAAGGCAATAAAACTGCATCTCCGTGCTTATTGTAGAGAGGCTGTTATAGAGCACTTGCGACTGTTCGGTGAGTGGCAATGCTGGAGTGTTTGCGAGAAAAGCGTAAAAGAGGAGCGGTTGTGGGAGTGTAGTTCCTATCTGAATCCCGGCGAGTATTAGGTAATAGAGCGGTGCGATTCTTAGAAATCGTCTTGCGTAAAACGACTTGAGGTCATGCGAAAAATGTCCTGAATCGCTCAAAATCAGATTTCGAGCGATGAGAAAACCGCTCAGGGTGTAAAAAAGTTGCGCTCCAAAATAGCCTAACAGCGCCAGTCCAGGTTGTTCTCCAACATTTCCTGTGATGCTAGCGCAGCTAAAACAAAACACAGCCAGGGCTGCGAATGCGCGCAAGCCATCCAGTTGAGATCTGTACTCTGCCTTCTCCGCCACTAACTCCAGAACCTTTTTGCTGCAAGTATATACAATTCCCACATGCATGACTTCTGAACCTTGATAAATGCTCGCGGTTCTTCAAGGTTCAGATAAATGGTCACTTTCCTCTGACACCTCTGATACTAGGGCTTGTTTCTGTCATTCTCTGGCACCTTAAGCGTCTGAGAATTTCCGCTGTTTTCAGGGACAGTGACTGGAGATAGTTTGATCTGTTGCTGAAGCGGTGCAGCGTTCTGTTGAAGTGGACTGATCTGTTGTTGTTGTTGTTGTTGTTGTTGTTGTTGTTGTTGTTGTTGTGCGCTGCTCTGAGTTTGTGCCTTCAGACCTTTCTTCTTTCTCTCGTCCTCCATTTGCTGCTTCCGCTCTTGTTCGAAGGTCGAAAGGAGCTCCTTTGCTGCCACCATATCTGGTTGAAGAGCGAGAACTCTTCGACAGTCGTCGATTGCAGCTGAAAACTTTCCCTGACTGGCGTTCGCGCTGGCTCTTATCAGATGCAATTTAGGAAAGTCAGTGACGTTGGCTAATCCCAAAGCTAAAGTTGTATCGACGACGGTTGCGTCGTGCTCATGTGATAGCCTGTGCCCTTCGGCTCGAATCTCATACACTTGCCAGAGAGTCGGGTCCAGGGCGAGCGTTTTGTTCGCATACTCGAATGCTTGTTGGCAATCTCTTTTCGCCAGATGCATCTTTGCCATTATCATGGGCACTCGTGGGTCGTTTGGCGTTATGTCCTGAGCAATTCTCAAGTCTGAAATCGTTTTTCTATACTCGCTCTGCTTCAGGTGAATGAGAGCGAGCGCAATATAAGCCTCACCACAACGCGGGTCGATCTTTATTGCCGCATTAGCATCCTTTCCCGCGTCCTCATGTTGCTCGGTTTCTGAATAAAGAATGGAGCGAAATGCAAGATCTGATGCCAGCTGGTTTGGCTGTCCATCAATGGTCTGACTGATCGCTTTAATGGCGGATTTCAAGTTACTCAATTTGTAGAGAGTCCTCGCCGATACGCGATAGGCGTCGAGATTTTTTTTGTCCATTCGCATCGCTTGCTTGCAGTCAGTTAGGGAAGCTTCCCAGTCACTGACTCCTAAGTAAGCTTTGCTTCGTTCAACAAGAAATTGATCGGACTCAGGTTCCTCATTGATGAGGTGGTCAAGAAAACCGATGGCGACCAGGCAGCGCTCCTGGTCTTGAAGCAACTTTTCTTGCCATCCCTCAGGTAGAGAATTGTTCATCATGATAAGACCGTCCAATAAAAGCACTGCAGCAAATGCCACCAACCCTAATATTGGCAATCTAGCCGGCTTCGCTAAGTCTGATGCATTCACTGAATTGGGCTGAGTCCTGGAAGAAAAGACGTCGGGGCGGCTCGCGAAATGTCTTTGCTTCGAAGAAGCCAGACAGCGTAGCCATTGCGTATGCCTGCTGGGCTGTAGTTACTCAATGCTTTTACAAACACACTTTGCTCGGCAAGGCGTTGATATAGAGAGCCGCTCAGGCGGCTCGTCGTGGACGGTGAAGCTTCGATGGCGATAAGCTTTGGACGGAGTCGCCCGATGTCTTCCACGAGCTCGTTGACTATCTTGGATTGCTCCAACGCCCAGTTGTATTTTGACTTCGAGTTTAGTTTCGCATACGATGCCATATCGAGTGCGAACGACCAGGCAAAGCGCGAGCCAGGTTTTCGATTCAAGTTGAGTAGCGTCGGACACGAGCTGGTTGATTTGGTCCCTAAGATTAAAACGGGGTCCCCGGGTGCCGTCGAGCCACTCACCACTTTATCGAGCGGGTTGGTGACTTTGGTGGTGACCATACTGTCGCGAATAAGGATAGGAAGAACCGGCAGTAGGATCACACCGAAGAGCGTCAAAACGAGCAGCGATCGACTTTGCAGATCGGACAGCCAAAAACGGTTTGTTCCGGACTTCGACAGTGTCGAAATCCATTTGTTCGAAACGATTTTCGACAGAAACCACTTTGATAGAAGCATGCATTCGATACCGGCAATCAGGAAAAAGCCGAATACGAATGGGATTGTACGATGGGCGTCGCCGGATCCATCTAGTATGTATATCAGCCAGGCACTACTCGTCCAGAACAAAAGAGGAATGAAAAACGAGCATTTGCCTCTGATAACGAAAGCGGTCAGGCAGATCAAAACAACGAGTAAGCGACTGCCCACTATGTCGCCGTCGCTGGAAGCGAGCCAGAGCAAACGATTCCAGTTGTGAAAGTAGACTTGATGACCTTCGATTAAAAGTGGAACCCATCGAAAATAGTATTCCTGTTGGCTAGGAATTATGAGCGAGCAGAGCAGCAGTATTGCAGTGGTTATGCCGATGGTGGACATTTCGGGTGTCTGGAAAACTCGCTTGAGCGCTCCTATTCTGGAAGACTCCCCGTCTCCTTGAATTCGCGACCAGGCGCAGAAGAAGCCGATTTCGACGGACAGCGGGATGGCCAAAAGAATCGGCTCGACGAACGCAATGATTGTGCAGAAAATCGCGCCGGCTATCGCTGGGAGCGGAGATTGAGAATGCCCTTGCCATCGTTGCCAACGCATGAGGAACAATGGAAAGTAGCCGGACATGAACAGAAGTTCTTTTTGACCGACATGAAAGACCATGCTCAAGTGAAGCAGAAGGAAGCTGGAAAACATGCAACCTAACGCCAGCCAATCATTCTCACGATCGGTCCGTGCTCGTCTTACAACAATGCCGGTCATTACCGCTGTTAAGGTAATGATCAGCCAATTCGAGTATATCCATGTTGTTTGAATCGATACATGGCAGACAGTCGAGATGCACCAGATCACTGTGTTGAGATAAAACCAGATGGGCTGGCTGGTAAAGACAAAATCTTTGATTGGATTACCACCATCCAAAATTTGTTTTGCCGTGATGAGCTGATAGGAACAGTCAGGGTTGATAAAGTTCGGGTACTGGAGAAGCTGCACCAGTATTTCAATCAAAAGGACTGCGCCAATAAGAACTACGATGGTTATCGGATAGTGGGCGCAAAGTTGTCGCGACGTGCTCATTTTCAAATCAGTGCTCCATCTCTAAATGCTACAACAGGCGCAGATTATTACCAAGCGAGGTCGGAGCCGGCGGAGCGTTGTCAGTGTGGGCGCGAGTCGGATAATTTTCCTGTCGGTGTGAGCTTGGAGTGAAGTTGGATTTCGCTTAGTGAATGTCAGAAATATCTTCATTGGGTCGAATATTCCAATCTTTGATAACGTATCATCTTATGGGGAAGAATATTCACAGCCAAGCGCGGGGAGAAAACATGTTGAAGCCACGTATGTCGGATTGACGTTGTTAATAGCCTCCCCGGTGGCAGGTTGTATCGTAAGCGATCGGGTGGACGACGATACCGAACGGCTAAGATAAACAACTGTCACCAGAGCTAATCGAACCGCATCCCTTGCGATTGTTGTTCGGAACGCCTCTGGGAGAGTACCTTATAATCGGACTCTAAGAAACTCTTTTGTTCCGAAACTCTAGTTTGAATCGTTGTATCAGGAGAAAAGTAATGATGAGTCGGCTACTGGGAGTCACGCTGATTATCTGTCTGTTCACGACTACAGGTTGCGCCGAGCGCGATCCGTTAGAGGACGAAGATCGGTCGTCATCCTCGTCGGGTGTGGGTAGAGTGACGAGCGTCAACTGGGACTACAATTGGCAGACGAAGACACTTTCGAATTCGAAAGGGCGATACAAGATAGCCTTCCCAGCACAACCGAAAAGAGACATGAGCGCAGATGGAACGGAGGTCTTCTCCTGGGCAGATTCGACGATGGCGCTGGTTTTGTCCACCTGGCCGAGAGCACTTGACACACCAGATTCGGTGATGGAAGAAAGTTGCACTAATTCGGTCAAACGAGACAACCTGAATGAGTTGTCCAGGGAGCTGAAGATTGTGCCAGGTGGTTTCAGAGGGTATGAAGTGCTCGGCACGACCTCTGATGGGAAGCATAATTTCAAGATGCAGCAGTTTTTCAATACCAAGACCAAAACTTGTTATTTTCTGCTGGCTAAAGGTTCAAAGGATCGTCTAGATGGACCTGAATCCACGCAATTCTTCTCATCACTTCGATATGATGGTGATGAGTAGACTGCTCTCCTCTCCGGATGTTCAGCCGAAGTTGGAGATGAGTCATAATTGGTGTCCTGGTATCTTTGAGCGCAGATTACGCGGGTTCATTCAACAGTCCCTTTTTGTTCGCACACACGGGTGATGAAAGCGAGCGAACCAGTTAGCCGAGAGATCGCGAGATGCTACGTACGATGAAACGGCTCCAATTGTCAGCGAATACTTTGTCCAGGCTGAATTTTTTGATATCTGTACTGCATCCATGTTTCTTTGCGCTTTGGCCGATTTTTCTTGCAGTACATGAGTGTGCGTGGGATGTTTTTGGCGACGTGTTGTGGTGTCTGGTTCCAGGCGCGATCTTGTCGACTGCCCTTTTGCAAGGACTGTTCTATCGTCTCACGAGAGATAGCGTGAAGGCTGGTATCTGCACTTCGGCAGTAGTTGTGTGGTTCTTCGGCTATGGTGGTTTCAGAGACCTAGTTGTGGAGAAGCTGCCTGTGCTTGCCACGCTCGGAGGCGCTGATTATTATTCACCAGGCTGGCTTGTTCCGGTGCTTTATTGGTGCATCTTGGGCGCTCTCCTGTGGTACCTGTCGCGTGTAAAGCAGTTCCATCGGGATCTGGCTTTAGCTCTGACACTCGTTTCCTTCGGGCTTTTTGCTTACAATGCCTTCCATTTCGTAAGAATCCAGGCACAAATCAATAAATCGGCCCAAAGGATCCTTACCCTCAGTAAGGTCGACGATCGCCGAGTTCCGGTGGTCGTACCTGACGATCCTCCGGATATCTACTACATCATTTTCGACATGATGTGTGGGGACGATGTGATGACATTGCTCACCGGAGTAGAAGACCACAGCTTTCAAGATACCCTGAGGGACCTGGGATTTTATGTCGCTGTCAATTCTCATACCAACTACGAACACACTCGTCCCTCGCTGGCATCTTCGCTCAATATGATGCTACTGGATGATGTCTCCACCGCTTATCGCAGATGCGCCATTGACGAACGAGAAAATCCGCAGCTAAGAGTTTGTGGAAAGTTGATAAGAGACAACCGCTTGGTTCACTACCTCCGGAGGGCAGGATACAAATTCGTCAACTATTCATCCGGATGCGAACCGACTAACTGGAATCCCTGTGCTGAAATCAACATTCCATCGGGGATGGGCGATGCCACCACACTGATGATTTTGACGAACACTGTTTGTGCCACTTTGCCAGTCGAACTCGATCCAAGAAATTATCTGGCTCGTCTCAAGCGCGTAACTTTCGTGCAGCAACTCGATGGAATCAAGAAAATTGACGGTCCAAAGTTCGTTTTGATTCACTGCATGTTGCCGCATTGGCCGCTGCTCTTCACGGCAAAAGGGAAACCAACCAAAGTGCCGTACCAGCAAAAGCCGGATTATTTTACGACGCAGGACTATGTCCGACAGATGATATTCACTCGGAAGTTAATGCTCTCGGCGATCAAAAAGCTTCTGAAATCAAAGAGACGCCCAATCATAGTCATTCAAGGTGACCATGGACCCTGGTTCAAGGCGGGCACTCGTGAGCATCACGAATATACTTTGCCTATATTCAATGCCTACTACCTCCCTCCAGGAGGACGTGATATCGCCCCGTGGAGCACCATATCGCCGGTCAACTCATTCAGGCTCATTCTCAACCGATATTTCGGTGCGGACTATAAGTTCTTGCCTGACAAAAGTCACCACGACGATGGTTTGAACCACTTAATGGGTCAAGAGCTTCCGACCAATGAATTTCCATTAGATTGGGATCCGACCCAGCATTGAGAATGTCACTTCAAGCTTCTCAAGAACTGCTTAAATTAGATTTGTGTAGCGCCTTGTCGATAGTCTTATCAAAGTGAAGAATAGTGTTGAGACCTGCTGAACGCTATAGGCTATCGATATGAGAATAGCTCAACTCTCATGGTGAGCCAACTTCCGATCGTGACACCATCGGCGACCCTAGGGTAACCGATGCAATTGGCGGTAGCGTGGTACATTATGAATGTCAAACGCAACTTAATCGGGTCATATCCTTGATTGTTTGGTAATCTATCATCTAATGAGAAGGATATTCACATTCAATCGCGCGGGAGAATAATTATGAAGCCTTGGATGATGAGATTGACGCTAATTGCTTGCCTCCTGGTGACAGGATGCACGGGTGGCGGTTCGGATGAAGAAGACGACGATACCGAACTGCCGCCGAAAGAAGTGAAAGATCCACGTTACGACTGGAACTACGACCAGGGCACACGAATGTTGTCAAGTAATTATGGAAAATACAAAATTTCTCTTCCGCGACCGCCTAAGAGAACGGTATTCGATAAGCATATCGAATCCTTCCAATGGTCAGATCCCTCGATGGTCCTGACTGTTGGGGCCTGGCCAAGAGTGAAACCTACGGACGAAACAGTTATGGCAGACAGCTGCACCGCCGCCGTCAAAAGAGACAATTTGAAGGAGACGGCTCGTGTGAAGAAGTCTGTACCGGGTGGATTCGAGGGATTCGAGGTCTCCGGGACAACTGCAGACGGAAAGTACTCATTCAAAATGCAGCAGTTTTTCAACGACAAAACTAAGACCTGCTACGCCCTTTTTGCGAAAGCTCCTCAAGCCCGCATAGACGGTCCAGAGTCAACCGAGTTCTTCAAGTCATTAGCCCTCAAAGATTGACAACTGTTAGTGGTCAAGCGAAATAAATTTCCGTGCCTTGAGATGCGCGTAGTGCCCTGACGTCCCCTATCTGGAGATTCGATTTAATCCAACAAACCGTTGATTTGTTTACTACCACGGGCGACGAGCCGCAAGAGGTTCTTAGGAGAACCATCTACGGTGCACTGTCAAAGTAATTAGATTGATTGCTTCAAAAAGTTAAATATGAGTCCTTAAAAGCGTTCCGCGCAGAGGAGGCCGATTTCACAGTTGGGTGAAAAATCTAAGGAGGAACTTGAAGGGCATGATTGAAAATGTCTAAGAACAAGATGATTCTTGTTTTCCTTGTTCTGGCAATGTTCATAGGGTCCGCGGTTCGAACCTATGCGATCGACCGTGTGCTGCTCTGGTATGACGAAACTTTCACACTCATGCATATCTCCGGCCATTACTTTGGCGACGCGGCGAAGCACGTTACGGAAGCCAGTCTCAAAGGGCCGCTTAACTGGCAGGCATTGATTGATAAGTATCAAAAAAGCGGGCGCTCTATTACCAAGGTTGCTCGTGTCGTACTTCACGATCACCCTGAGCACACGCCCGGTTTTTACCAGGCTCTTTTTGTGTGGGCAAAAGTATTCGGTGACGATGAGATCTATGTCCTGCGATTGCTGCCTGTGCTCTTTGGAGTGCTTTGTCTGCCCGCATTTTTCTGGCTTACATACGAGCTCTTTCGAGAGCCTGGTCCGGCCTATCTTGCGACTTTAATGTTGTGTCTTTCACCGCTCCATGTTTGCTATTCGCAAGAGCTTAGAGAGTATTCATTTCTCACTCTAATCTTCTCATTATCGTCAGCTGCATTCCTGAGGGCCTTCCGAGTTGGTGGCAAAGTGAGCTGGGCCATATATCTCTTGAGCATCTTAATCGGAGTGTACTCCACATTCCTGACCCTCTTAGTAATTGTCTCCCATTTGCTTTTCTCGTTGTCCTCTCTGGGTTTTAAGTGGCTCAGGCAGAAGCGCATCGGGCGGGCGGATATCAATCCGCGCATTGTCCACCTGTTATGCCTGATGGTATCGTCTGTGATTCTCTTGCCGTTGTTAATGAACTTAGCAAGCGGATTCGAACGAGCCAACCTCGCTGTCGGTTACCTTAAGATGAAAGTTCCTCAGTATTGCCTGAACAACGCCTGGCTCTTTTCAGGGCTGTTCGCCTGGACATATAGGCCTCAGTTCAGTTTCCAGTTTCGGGAAAGACACGTTTTTGATGATTTGTTCTATTGTCATATCGCCATCCTGGCATGCTTATTGATCTCAATGGCCTTAATGATTGTGCGAGCTCGTTGGCAATTCGGCTTCCTATTATCAATCGTCCTTGTCTTTGCGACCCTATTTTGGCTGCCAGACTATCTTTTTGGCGGGCGAAGATCGACACTAGTGCGTTATTTTTTGCCGATACCGATGATCGCTATAATTCCGGCGTCCTACTTCTTATGGCGCTTGTGGCAAGGCGGAGGCGTGTTCCGCCGTGCCATTGCAACGATCGTCCTTATCTTTCTTTTTGTCGTAGAGTTACAGGAAGACCTATTCCTCTCCAGAAGCCATAAACGCGAACCATTTCGCTGCTCCATTAGCGCCGTCGCCAAGCTTATCAATGAGCATCCGGATTATCCGGTGATAGCAGACCTTGAGCCGACGTGGTATCCGTTTCCATACGCTCTGGCGCTTGGTCGCCTGGTTGATACGTCGCGTCCGTTAATCTATGTCAAGTCCACACTGCCAAGATGGACGAACAGTCTTGATCGTGCCTATGTCATTCACTTTCAAGAATACTTACTTTACAGGAAGTATTCATCGCATTTTAGGATTACGGGAGTTGGTCCACCGCACTGTGGCGTGGTTCTCATTAACTCATTCAATGCTTCACAGTCCGAGCCAAGGACGACTTCTTCGTTTTCTCGTAACACCAAGAAGCCAAGTAATAACCTCTGGCGTTGGTGGATAAGTTCGAAAAGCAGATAGATCTTCATGGACTTTAGAACCCATCCGCCTACTCCGGAGGGGTTGCATATGAACACTTGATTACGGCTCACGATCTAGACTATTCTTGATTTATCATTTGACGAGCGATGGCATCGTAGCATCGACTCATGGGATTGTCTCTATCTTAGTTGAAATTTGACGATCGTGACTGTTGGTACTCATTTCGATTTCGTCCGTTGGTATTCTATCACGCCGCTTTGGTATTGCAAGTGGTGGCACATAAATTCTTGATCTTTGTTTGAAGATCTTTGAGTTCTCTGTAGCCGCGGACACGTCTGAATCGTCCTTCTGCTTCCAGGAGGGTCACCACCAGAGTTCTTTCGATGTGAGATGAACTTTTCCACTTCTTAACGTTGCGTTTGTAGCGGCGCGACATCGAGAACATGGATTCAATGCAATTGGTTGACGAGAAGATGCGCTTCAATTGACACTCAAGCCAAGCTTATGGACTGTGAGAGTTTCTTCCATTCCTTCCTCGAGGCTGCCTGCAGCTGATTCACTTAGCGGCACGCTGGACGCCCTATCCGTTTTCGAACAGATGGTTCGTGCTTCCAAAGCCAGTGGAGTAGGGTTTAGACGGTCAAGAGATAGACGACTATCCTGAAGCAGAATAAATTTGCTATATGAACAAGAGTGAGAGTCTCGTCATACAAGGGGATCACGTAGTTGCGTTGGCTCTATTTCGATGCGCATCATATAAGACACCACTTTACTAAGAATTGAGATTTTCGTTCAGTATTCGACATCAGGATCAGGACACCGGAATCGAGCGCGGTCCGTTGCTGCTGGCACCGCAACACGATATCGATATAGACACACTAGATGGTCTCTTCGGAATCTCACCGCACAATCATCTACCGATTTGAAATCTTTTCGAAAATACCGCGCATATCTTCGCTGTTAACGCCAACAAAGAAAAGCGATGCGCAAATAAATGAAAAGGTGATTACCACTGCCAAAGCATGGATGATGCGATTTTTCCTGTACCAGTTGAGTTGATCGCGCGAAAGATATCTCCGCAAGAAGATATCGTAGTAATAATTGATCACCACGGCGGCCCCATTTAGTGCACCCCAGATCACATACCGTATTTCTCTGCCATGCCATAGACCGATTAAAGCGAATACCATCAAAATAGTCAGAGCAATCGCATGCTTCGACAATGCTGGTGGCAAGCGGGTTACCAGAGCTTTCGCTACAGGAGTAAAAAACATGTCTTTCATATAATTTGTCAGCGTTATATGCCATCGATTCCAAAAATCCTGCACATTCCTGGCAGAAAGAGGGTTGTTAAAATTTTCACTGACCTTGATACCTAAAAGTCCGGCCGCCCCAATCATCACATCGCAGAAGCCAGAAAAGTTGCAGTAAAAGTACAGATAGTATGCAATGGCCGCTATCACTAAATCGACAGGCGGGTGAGCATTGCCGTCTAGCAGAAAACCGCTATAACTCACTCTTTCGAGAACAGCCCCGAGATAAAGCACCTTGACCGCACCAACTGCGATGCGTTGGACGCATACATCTACAGGAAAACGCGTCCTGTCTACCGAAGAATACGATGCAGCAAATGTAGTATATGAGCTAATTGGACCCACGAATAATGTTGGAACGAAAAAGGAGAATCCAAGGTAATCCAAAAACGATGGCATCGCCACCATACGGTTACGCACGATAATGACCAGTTGACTGAGCCTAAATGCCATGTAGGACAAGCCAATGAATTCATAAGTCATTGATGCCGGACCAAAGTAGCGAGTGCCGGCAAGGAATAAGATCGGTGCCCAGACGGCGGCCAGCCACATTCCGCGATTGGCCAATTTCAAAGTGAGAAAGTAAAAGCAAAGTACCACTACCACGTAGCGGGCAAAGTATTGAACGTTGAGGCCCATTATTGTGGAATACACCAGTGCAATCACTAATAGGTTGGCACAAAGAAAGGCAATTTTTCTAATGCGCTCAGGAAGCGCCATTGCCAGGCCCGCGAGGCACAGGTAGATCAAGAACTCAATTACAAACAGCAGAGCGTGAGTCGTGTTAGTGCTAACCGTGAGCTGGTTTAACCATCGATCAAAAGGCGTCATGGACCAGGGCACCATCAGTGTTTTGAGGTAGAGTCTCGATAAACTTGCGTTAGTCCGTGTAGAATGGTTTTGGTAAAGAGCTCACTACCATTTTTGTTCATATGGCTAAGGTCTGAATACAACAAGCGTTGCTCTTTGGGAGATAAGCCGCCAAGCAATCTGTCCTTAGAAATTCCCATCAACGGTACTCGTCGTTCCTCACACACACTCTTCAAGAAGTCTCGTTCGAACACCAGATGTCCCTGTTCGTCCAGCGTAGGGACGTGAAGCAACACGAAGGGAATTTCATTCTCCTCAAGCAACTTAATCGTCTTCATGAAAAATCGCTTGTTATAGCTCGACATAGTCGAGTTCTTGCGAAAAGCAAAGGCACCTGGATTGCTGGAGTACAGAAGCTCACTTAACGGAACTGTTACAGGTGACGGACGAAACTCTACGAAAGGTCCTCCATCAAGCATGCGCACCCATTCTCCCGTCGGAATCGCACCTCGGTAGCGAGCACATAATTTCCAGGTCGGATTATGTCGCATGATACTAACTAGATCTCGCAAGCCTTCAAAGATTGACTGTGAGTACATCCGAAATTTCAGATAGCTAGTGCATTCAGATAACATGTCTTTGTCCTGAGTTGCGTTCCAGAACATGCAGGCAGGATGAGGTGTCGTGTATGAACGGTTGACCGACGGAGTTTGAAGAACAACAAAACGCACTCGTCTTCTCTTCAGTAGTTCGCGAAGCATGAAATAGTCAGCATCCTGGTTGCCCAATGTCACGACAAAAAATGCTATCTTCATTTCGGGGTTTATCTGACCCAAGTGCTGATGCAAAGCTAATGAGTTTATGCCGGCTGCCATAAGGCATCCTCCCATAAACAAAATGTCGACATCCAACTTATTCTTATAGATTTCCCAGTAGGCATGCTGAAAGGCGCCTGATTGATAGTGCATGGAAAGAAAGCGATCGCGCATGGTGACGTGACCAAATTTGCCAATTAAATACGGCAATGCCGCAAGTAGCAAAACCAGCCCGGCAAAGGCAAACGCCTGCGAATTATTGCTGATACTAGGCTCGATTGGTGTCAGATCTGCTTTCAATTTATTGATAAGTCCCGAACATTAGAATCCAGCATAAATCAAGCTGGAATTCGTGTTCAATGCAAGACAGCTAAACACGATTGCAATCGCAGCGCTGACTAGTACCAAAATGTTCGTCAGTTTTGTTAGAGGGCGTGTTTTGATTTTTTTCATAAACCAGCGCTACGTGCGATCGGTGTCAGGTCTGGTCTCAGGTCAGATGTGTGCTAATTCGTATTAACCTTACCCAGAGATCTAAGCATATATTTGATTCATTTGCTATAAGATAGATATTCTTGTTCGGCTTCACGAGCTTCTGAAGCGCTGCAACCTCCAATTGAGCCGCGTCGCCAACGGAAAATCTCGAGGTAGTCCTCCTACATGGCTTCATCGCAAACTTATAGTGTCGCCGCGATCCTGAAACAACTTCTCTCAGAAAAATCCGATGCCTTCTGGGATGAGCTACGGCAAGCTACGTTGAAGTCTCATACTTTTGAAGAGCTGTACCTTTTTAGCACTCTGCGACGCCGGGCTCTGGCTCAAGGATTTACGGAAACTGCTCCCGACACCGTAGAGATTCGGGTCGCAATCATCGGGGGCTATACCTTCCATCCACTCAACGTTTTGATTGAGCAAACTCTGTATGCCCGGCGCTACGAATCGCAAATCTGGACAGGAGAGTACGACAACTATGTTGCCGAAATCTTGGATGATGCGAGCGCGCTTTATTCTGCTCGACCGGACCTTGTTATCCTGATACCGCCAGCGATTCGCTATCGCTACTCCGGAAATTTATCAGATCCCAAAGAGCTTGTCGAACGAGAGATCCAGACGAATCTGAATGGCCTTCTCGACCTCTGTAATAAAATACATTTGGTTAGCTCTGCCGAAGTCGTACTGTTCAACTTCGCTCTGCCATGTTATTTCGATCCAGGACCGCTTCGCGGTCGAACACTTGGGTCGGAATGGAATTCATTGAAGATGCTCAATCTGGAGCTTGGTTTGAATGCTCCTGACTACGTTCACATTTGCGACCTCGAATTCTTATCTGCCAGAGTGGGTGGACTGAATGCTAGAGACGATAGAGCCTGGTTCGAAAGTAAGCAACCGTTTTCGTCTGACTTTGCCTGCCTGGTCGCGCAAGAGGTTGGGCAAGTCGCAAGTCGATTGAGAACCCAGAGCAAAAAAGTCTTAGTCATGGATTTGGATGAAACCCTTTGGGGTGGGGTGATAACAGAAGATGGATTGAACGGAATCGAACTCGGCGATACCAGCGCACGAGGACAGTGCTACAAGCAGTTTCAGAAGGCAATTCTCGACCTATCGCGCCGGGGAGTCTTACTGGCCGTATGCAGTAAAAACGACATGGATACCGCCATTGAGCCGTTCAAAGATCATCCTGAGATGGTGCTTCGATTAGATGATATTGCTTCATTTGTGGCCAACTGGGATGACAAGCCGAACAACATACTAAAAATCGCGGAAGAACTCAATCTTGGAATTGACAGCTTCGTGTTTATAGATGACAATCCGGCCGAAATCGAGATTGTCAGACAGTTCCTCCCACAGCTCAACAGCATCTGGTTGGGCTCTGACCCTGCCAACTACCTGCAGACCTTGCTTGACTGCCGTTTTTTCGAAAATCGGGCAATTACTGAGGAGGACTCCAAAAGAGTTGATTTATATCGCGTCGAACGTGAGCGCCAAAAGCTAATGACTGGCACCACTGATATGGACACATACCTGGAGTCATTGGAAATGGTGGCAGAAATTAACTGGTTCAAGGAATCCGATGTTCCACGCGTCGCTCAACTGATCAATAAAAGCAACAACTTCAATCTAACTGCAAAGCGTCGCAGCGAGGCGGAAGTTCTCAAGATCTTGAATTCGGACGCACTGCATTTATCGGTTCGTCTCAAAGATCGTTTCGGTGACCTGGGGCTTATCTCGGTAGCAATCGCGATTCCGCAGCCCGATTCCACACTCCTGATCGACACATGGGTTATGAGTTGCCGCGTGCTTAGGCGCCATGTCGAGCATGTTTTGATGAATCGCCTGTTGGCTGAGGCGAAGCGCCGTGGCTACCAACGTGTGACTGGTCTTTATATTCCAACTAGTAAGAATCTGATGGTGCGTGATTTTTACTCATCTATGGGGTACCGTCTAGTGAGCACAAGCGACGAAAAGTCAGAATTCGAATGTATCGCTGCCGATTACAAGGAGGTGCCGACAAAAATATCAATCGCCCAGCCAGTTGGCACCGCTGCCGCGCTCTGCGCCGAGCATTCGGCCACCGGTCAACTCATTGCCAGGCAACTACAATGCTGGCCGAAGCACGAGAAATTCCTGAATAAAAGTTTCAATGCGCGGTCCGGCACCTTAGCTGCCACCACTGAGCAAATCTCCTCGATGATCCAGGAGCTGATAGCACCAAATCCGGTGGAATATTTCAGTAACTATAAGTGGCTTTGTGACCAAATCAATGAAGAGACCCTCCACTTCCTAAGAACAGGTCGCTACCGTCATAGCTCCTTTGAAGAGGTAAATAATTCTGTCTATCAGAATCCAACTTACATGAAAAGTTATTTGCAGGGTATTTTGCTGTCACAAGTTTTTTGGCTCAATCACGCGCAAGTAATTGATTATTACATAAATCATTTTCTGTCTTCATGCGCTGTCGACTCGGCCTTGTTAGAGATTGGACCTGGTCACGGGCTACTCCTCACGCTTGCCGCCAGATCGCCAAACATCACGAGCGTGGAGGGCTGGGACATCAGCGACTCATCGCTAAAAATGACTGGTGAGCACCTTTGCATGCTGTGGAAAGGAGACAAGGTCAAATTGAGGAAACTCGACATCACGGCTTTTGACGAGGAGCTACATTTCGATGCCATCGTCCTGTCAGAGGTGATTGAGCATCTCGAGAAGCCACAAATAGTCTTGCAATCCCTTGCCCGAAAAATGAAACCGGGCGCCAGGCTTTTTATCAATGTGCCGATCAACTCTCCTGCTATCGACCACATCTTTCTCCTGGAGTCGCCGGAGGAGGCCCGAAAGCTTGTAGAAGATGCCGGTCTCGCCGTAATCGACTTTGCTGTGTTTCCAGTCACAGGATATACGGAAGAGCAAGCCCGAGCGAGAAAGATAACTTTGTCTTGCGTTGTAGTGGCGTCGTCGAAATGAATGAATTGGATGAAGGAAGAATGACAAAAGAAGAAGTGATGGCCAAGCTGCAAACCGTTTTTGATACTGTGTTCGTAGAGCCGGTGGTCGTTAGCGAAACATTGTGTGCTGACGATGTAGAGGAATGGGATTCTCTAGTCCATGTGGCATTCATCGTAGCCGTTGAGCGCGCATTCAACATCCGTTTTAGGCTGGGTGAAACAGAGGCAACGGCTAACGTTGGCGAGTTTGCGGATCTTATTCTTCGACGATTGACTGCTTAGTCAATGTGCCTTTTCGCGACATCTGTCGTATAGTTCACGCGGTTTTCATCATGGGCTTCTGTCTGAAGCATTCTCTTACCTCGTCTGCCAACTGCTTCATTTCCGTTTGGGAAATTAATACGCAATTGGTTGCTCGATCAAATCTCAACGCCGGCCGAGTCATCTCAATTGGCCTGCCGAAGAAAGAAATAGAGTATTCTAGATTTACGATACGCCACGCGTTAGTTGGAAGTCTGGAATTGATCGCTCCTCATCGTAGGGGTGTCTATTTCTTCCTGAATAGAATTTATGCATCTTAAGTAATGTAGCAAATGAGCACCAATTACGGTGCTGGCTGCTAAGAGATCAGGACACTGTTCAAGGCTTGGAAGTTAGGTAGCATGCTTCAATTGGATGTTCGATGTGTGATTTTACATGCCTAACTTCTATTTGGATTCGAGCAACTGCCCTTGTGGCACGCTGATAGCAACAAGCTGTAGTTTTAACACGGGCGCCATCAAGGGCACTCCGCCCGCGGTAAAACTTCAACGGTACGACGTTTGGTGGAAGATCGGTCGGGTAGAATAAGGACATGAAGATTTTCGGAGTAAATTTTCGTACTTTCTATTTGCTCTGGCTTGATGTGACGATGGCTCCAGCAGATCCTATTTTGTTCATCCAATAAAAAACTAATCCGTCTTTTCCCTCAGCATTCAAGATTCAGATCACGCTCAGGAGCGATGAAACAGGAATGGATCTCATCGAAGTTTTGAAAAACAACTTATTTCTTCAAAACCTCGCAGCCAAGATCTACTCGTTGACACCGTGCTTCATAGAGCACAACCTCGGTAAGTATCGCGCGATAAAGAAGGCATTCTTTTTGACGGCGCTGGAACAACTTGAGGGTGATTACCTGGAATTCGGTGTCTTCACCGGAAGTTCATTTGTATACGCAATGCAGATTCATCAGAAGCTAAAAGGTCTGTCGACAAAAGAAACTCGCTTTTTTGGATTCGACTCCTTTGAAGGTTTCGGCGAAGTACAGAGTTACGATGCTCATCCGTTCTACAAGACCGATACTTTCAAAGTTGATTCGAAAAGGACTTTAGCCAACATCAAGAAGCACGCTGGAAAGCTGGAAACGCACTTAGTCAAAGGGTTTTTCAGAGACAGCATTAAAGGCAAATCAACAACTGATTTAGGCATCTCCAAAGCTCGCGTCATATTTATCGATTGCGATCTAAAGGAAGCGTCGAGCCTGGCTCTTGAATTCGCAAAGCCTAGCTTACAAGTAGGAACCGTGCTCATAATGGATGATTTCTTCGCTTATAGAGGTGATGCCACCCTTGGTGTCTGTGGAGCATTTGAAGAATTTAACGCGGCTAACTCCAACTTCAGATGGAGGCAGGTTGGCGACTATGGCTATGGCGGAGTGGTTTATGTACTAAGCGCCTGCTGACGAGTCAGAGTTGGTGTGAAACGCTTATCGACACCAGCTCATCAACGTTGATGGGTGGAAGCGAGAAACTGTAAATGCCAGTCGCGCTCAACAGTGGTTGAAAAATGTCTTCCTAAGTCGTCCAACAGGCTCTAGCTGATCTGCTCCCCATTTTTCGATCATGAGAAATTTTGCCTGGCTTCCACTAATGCAAGACAACATGCGGATTTGCCGATGTTTTTTGGGTACATTTACTTATGGGTCGACAAGAGGAAAGTTACCTAGATGTTTGGGAAGCAGAGAACTCAACAAGGTCCCAAGACGATTGTTCTGGCGCATCAGGACATGCCGCCGTCTGTGAAGCAGTTGCAGAAGATGCTGGACGATACGCTTCACAATACAGGCATGAGCATCCAGATGCCGTTTGGCTCGCCACCGGAGTGCTTCACTCTCATGGTCACCCGCGATCCTATGAGGGGCATAGTTCACTGGATGCTCTATCGAGGCGAAGGGGTCAGCTCATTCCTCGAGTGGGAGCAGAAGACTACAGATCCGAACTGGATCTTCAATCTTATAGAAGCCGCGTTCCCTCAGATGGGACGCAGGAAAACGCTTACAGAGGAGATGGTTCCCCAAGATCAGATGCAAACAGCCCGATTGACTAAAGTAGAGGCTCCGGCCGAGTCGCAGTCAAACTTCGAAGGCGATTTGCAGAATATGGCGATTCCAAATTTGATTCAGTCAGTAGATATGAATGCGTTGACCGGACGCCTGGATCTGGACAATAAAGCGCAGCGGGCGGTGATTTTCTTCCAGGAAGGAAAGCCCATTCATTGTATCGTCGATCAAACTGAAGGTGAACATGCGTTACTCGAAGTAATTGCCTGGACTCACGGGAAATTCCGCTTCTTCAAAGAGGATGCCAGGCAGCACCGCACTATCGATAAGCCATTGCATCACTTACTTATGGCTGGGGCTGCTCTGCAAGACCAGATCAATCTACTCAGAGACAAGGGGATTGGTCTCGACACGTACTTGATCAAAAAACATTCAAACTTACCGGAGGCGGAATACAACAAGCTTCTCGCCGAGCAAACCGGATGCGATGAAAAACTGCAGAAGACCTTTTATACGATGATTGACGATCGCACTCCTATAGTTGGTATCCTCGCGCAATTGCCGATGAATAAGGCTACCTGGGTACCAATCGTGTTCAACATGGTCACTTGCAATTTGTGCTCATATAAGAATGCTGCTGATTTCGAGCAGACTAAACCGGTGTCGGTGAGCTGGAACGAGGTGCATCAAATCTCTGCATTGCTCAGCAATGGGGAGACTGCTATCTACACACATCAGGCATACCTCTACTTTTTGGCGCTCGAGTACTACAGATTTCGGCGGTTTAAGTTGCCATTCTCAACGGTGATAATCAATGCCGGCATCAGGTCAGCAGACAATCATATTTATCCGCTCCACGGCGAGGCGTTCCGAATTCTCGGTCACCACATCAAGCAGGTCTTGCGAGAGACCGACCTGCTGTTTCACTTTGGCGACAATCTGGCGTGCATTTTGCCTTGTACCGACTCTGCAATGGCCAAACAGTTCGCGTCGCATTTGACCGAAATCTTGAATTCTGCTCCGATAACCACCAGCACCGGCACTTTCGGTATTCTGGCTACCTTAGGAACAGCCACCATTCCTGACAGCTGCGAGTCGGTCGATGCCTTGATCACGCTGGCGCAACCCAGGGCACTTTGATCTGGGGTTAGTTCTCATCCAATTGAAACCACGAATTCCAAAAGCTTCGCTGCCGTTCGATCTCTATTGAGTCTCGTTCGATTTCCACCGGATCTTTTTTTGGATCTTCTTTACTTGTTTTCAAAACCGAGGCGGAGTCAGGTTTTGCGCCGCTTCTGTAGATCAGTGCAACTCCGCAGGGACGAGAGATCCATTTGATCTTGAATCTCTTGTACTTTCCTGCCAGTTCATCGTCGAAATTCAGAATGTATGCATTGAAGTAGTGCTTGATCCAGGCTGGTGGGGGCTGTCGCACAATTACGATTTGTCGCGAAACATCGACCAATCTGCCCAATGCAAGAGCATAAGCAAATTGAGAAGGACGTCGTTCAAGATCGACAATAACTGGATAATCAGGATGACGATTTATCATTTCTGCGACTGCGTTGATCGACCTTGCCGGCGGGTCTCTCATTGGATTACGTAACACGTATCGGTCTTCGACTACCTGGCAAGTCAAAAGAAAAATGATGCAGAGCGCTGGCATGACACGCCGTCCTGTGTTGCCGCGGCTCCAAATCTGCGACAGCATGTACGACACTGGGAGAATTGCTATCGTAGGAACAGGCAGGAAAAACTGTATCGCAATCGATCTTCGACCACCCCAAAGTGCGTCTGGTATCCATATTGCGAAGAGGAAGACAAACAGTATAGTGGCTAGAAAACCGAGCTCTCTGCGCGCATTAGCAGTCATGTAGCATATCGATGAGAAGAGGATTACATGAATAACAACGTGATACCAGAAGAGACTATCGAACAAACCAGTCGACCAGTATTCAAAGGTCATGGACGGTCTGTATGTCCACGAGAATAGCGGAGAGGCAAGCCAGGCATTGTTCAAGTCAGACTGCCGAATGGTTTGGGTAATCCAGGAATATGACGTCTGAACACGTTTTAAGTTGGTCGCCGCCATGGAAAGGACGGGCGACAGTATCACCAGGGATGCAACCGCAATCGCGGCGTGCACGATTCTCTGATTGATAAAGAGTCGAGGCAGGCGCTCATTCTTGCGAAATAAACTGATTAGACATAACAGAGACCAGAGTACTTGAGCGCAAAGCACCAGAATCATGAGGTAGGAGCAATATACACCAGCTACAATACTGCCGGAATAAACGCACCAGTTCGACAGTCCTCCCTGACGCAATGCTCTCAACAGTGACGCGCAGGACACTGAAAAGAAAAATATAAACAGCGAGTATTCCGCAAGTTCTCGAGAAAAGAAAATATGAAGAGGCGAGAGACATTGCATCGTTGTCGCTAAGCACGCGGAAGCACGGTTCTGAAAAAGTTCGAATGCAAACCAAAAAAATGCCGGCAAGCCGATTACGCCAAAGAGCACTGGTAAGAGTCTTAGCACGTAGGGCTCGTCACCGTAATTCTGGGCCCATACATATAATGCTTGATAGAAACCAGGTGGGCGGTCGGGTTGATCTACATTGATCACTCGTGCGACTTGTCTGAAGTATTCACCGCTAGTTTGATACTTATCAATGAGATCTTCCCAGTTCAACGCGCCCAGCTCACTTGCTCTAGTGACAGAAATAAGAGAGCTGGACAGGAGATGCCCTGAGATGTGGAGCAGTGTAAGGGATTCGCGATACTGAAGTGTTAGCCGTCCCAGTCCGTATGTTCGAACGGCGGTGCCTAAGATGACCAGCAGAATGAGGCAGGCAATGGTGCTTTTTTTCAACATATCGCGATGTTTCACTTGCGTGTTCGAATGTTCCTCAAAACAATACACGCCAAAATTGAGCCCGTCGCAGAAAGCCATGAGCTGAGGGGATGGTGGAGGATGTCATTGCTAGCCGCTCAATCCAATATAATACCAACCGCCAACCAGCGATATAGCAGTGAGCAGTGAGAGCACTATGTAGGTGCTCACTTTCCTGCGTTGAGCGATCATCCCGCCGAAGATAAAGAGGTTGACTATGAGAAACAGCCAGAGACAAGCGGGGCCGATTGTCGTAACTGCTTGATAGTTGCCTGCGATTGATGGATCTCTAGTACAAAGGACTATACGATAACGCTTCTTATCGCGTTTTGCCTTGACCATAGCAGCTTCTTTCTCTTTGGCCTCTGTGACATTCGTGCCGTCCGAACATTCGATGAAGTAAGCCTGTCCAGGAGTATCGCCACAGATCATTTTGCCATCGCGGTCGAAGCCGCGAATGAAAAACCGGACATGATCAAAAACCACGCAGGCGATTCTTCCTGGTTCTGGTTGGGGCTCGCCGAGATAGACCTGACCGGAACCGACAACAGCATCGAGATCCTTACTAGAAGCGCCTTGGGTGGGTACGATGCTGGCATAGGTACTTTTGCCAGATACTGGATTGAGATATCTAAAGTTCGCGCCGGGCGCCTTTAACCAGTTATCCGTAGTGTCGGGATAGACGTGGTATTTGCCGTAGTGCCATTGCGCAAAGTTGGCGTAGTGGCGCATTTGTGCTATTACCTTGAATTCCGGCGCTTCAGGGTCGTAAAGTTTTCGACCGGCGTCGTCAGTGATAATGCCGTTGCTGATTGTATAAAAGACAGTCTCTTTCTTCAGATGTCCGGGAAGAAGGTTCCAAAGATCAGCAAAGTCTCCGTTTGCGACGGTTTTAAATTTGCCTTTGCCATTGCTTGTCCCATCTTGCAACCATACGGTTGATTTTTTCTTCTGGAAAGTCATGGCTCTGCGCTGGTCGGCGGTTTTGTAAGTGCCAAGCTTCATTCCACTGTGAATCGGAGAATGCTTCTCGCCGATTCCCAGGGTGACAAAGATAGATGCACCACAAGCCAACAATGCGATGCTCATTATTATCTGCACCGGCAGTGAATTGAGCATTCGAATGAAAGGACTTTCGCCGAGCTGCTCAGCTCCTTTGGCAGCGGCAAACTCGATGTCTGCGACGGTAAGTTTTTTTCTAAACTCAGGGCGCCTATATGCACTTGTATCTATTGATGATGCGTCTTTCGAATGGATTATGTCTCTGGGCTTTCTTGTTGCATCAAACTTATCACCTTTCTCGATCGCCCTCAGTCTCACCGTAGAACATTGATCGTCATACGATGTCAGACTCTGGGCTTTCCTTCTGGAACTAGCCACGTAACTATCATTGATGCGTTGATGCAGAATGTCGTTCTCGTCCAGTTCGTCGGCGGCAATTTTGATCATTTCGACAAAAACCGCTTCCGCCTCTTTGGACTTTCTCTCGTCTTCGTATTTGGTTGCCAGTTTCAACAGGCAAGCCAGATATTTTTGTACGCGGCGTGACTTTTCAGGTTTCAGCTGACGCGCTTTGAAATACAGTGACGCAGCCGATTCCGGATCATCAAGCAGGATATATATGTCTGCGAGCGTTTCGAGCCAGGTGACGAGCTGATCGAGATCAGGATTTGCACTATCTTCAAGTCTCTCGATTACTGTATGGTACGCCAGACACGCTTCCTGAATGTTACCTCGAAGGTAGGCTTCCTCGGCGGATTCAGGAGTTATCTCAAGATTCGTATGTTGTCCGGAGTGCGCATAGGCACTGTTGAATTCCTGATAGAACATCTGGAAATTCTGGATGATTGGCGCGGATTCGCCATCGAGCGGAATCTCGTCGAGCTCGACTTCGTCGATTTCCATTTCGCTCGTCATGAACTCGTCTGCAGCGAGGTCGTCCAGGTTGCCCGGCTCGGTTGCCCACTGTCCGGTCGTTCTGCCAAGCGAGCCCAATCGATTGGGCTGTTTCGGAGCATCGTCCGCGCCGGTCTTGTCATTGAGCTTCAGCAACATATCCGGTGTTATTGCCGGCAATTTGTTGACCGTTTTCCATGGCGCGTCAATCAACTTTCCGCCCAGTGTCGGAGGGGCAGGCACGTCCTCGAAAGCGATATCATCGACCGGCGTTGGCGAAGGAACCTTATCTCGGTTTTTCTGCGGGATAAAGCCTTCTTGTCTCGCTTGGGTCTGTGAGCGGTGAGGATTGGCTAATTCGGGATTGGCCATGAACTGCGCCGGTAAAGGACCAGTGCTGGACTGGAAGAATGGGTCTGTTTCTACTTCGGCGTTCGGTGCGAGTCGAGCAAGATCGGCGGCGCTCGACTCTATTGTCGGATGCTCTTCTCCTGGTTCCGCACTGAGACGTCCTTTCCCTGCACCGGATAGTGCGGTCGTCAACTTCGACTTGTGTCCTACGAATGAGGACAACTGAATCTCTTGTGTAGATGGTTTTCCTGGCGGAGGCGGAGCAGGTGCCTGAGCCCCAGAGCCCGGTGCCCCAGAACCAGGAGAGACCGAGCCCGGAGATAGGGGCTTCGCTATCTTGGAGGACAGTAGATTGCGCTTTTCGGGAGTGGCTTTCGGCTCGTCTCCGAATTCACTCTCTAGGTCGGCATACGCGTCAAGCGCTTTAGCGGGAGGACGACCTGCAGGTTGGCTTGGTGGCGGTCTTTTTATCAAGCTCCGTGGGGGTGTACCTCGACCACGGGCATCAGCCGTAGGAGCCGGTGGGAGAATTTCAGTAACAGACTCTCCGAGTTTCGCGATTTTTTCCCGCTCTTCGCGGCTTAGAAATATCTGATCCGAATCGGTGTCGGGCATGGACTCAGGCTCGGCTTGACTAGCAGAGAGACCACCTAACGGCTCGTCAAATGAAAGAGAGTCGAGCTCATCGATCATCTCTTGCTCTTCTCTACTCAGCGGAGGCTCAGCAGCTGTGTCGCCTATCCAATCATCTACGGTCTTCGGCGATGGAGGCACCACATCTTCGAATTCTAGACCTTCGAACTCTGGCTCTCTAGCCTGCTCTTCCGTAGATTCGATTTTGTCGACTTCGACTTCTAAATCCGGTTGAACAATCTGTTCGTCGTTTGCATCCTGCTCGCTTGATTCTTGTTGGTGAGAATCATCATCTGCTTTATTCGGTTGCTCGGCAGAATCATCGTCTCCTTCCGCCGGAAGTTCTACTTCCTCCTGTACGGACGTGATTGGCTCAACCGTGTCATGTGTCTGTTCGGGACATTCAACCTGTTCTACATCGACTTGCGCAGGAGACTCATCAACTTCAATATGTTGTTGCCCAACAGATGCAGCGGTCTCTGAAACGGTGTCCTCATCTTGAGTCTCTACGCTATCTGCTTCTACATTGGCTTCACTAACGACTTTAGCAACTTCATCGACTTGATTGACTTCATTGACTTCAGCAAGTTCATCGACAGCCATTTCAGCTGACTCTGATTTCAAGTCAATGTCTATAGGCTCTGTTTCGCCAGTCAATGTGCTTGATGCTGAGTTGGTAACAGGCTCGGCATCATTCTGGTCGTGGCTTTGCTCGGATGAAAGGGTGCTGAACTCGTCTGAATCCGAGAGTTCTTTCTCTTCAATCTTGCCGAGCAATGAGCCGAGACCGGCGCCTAGCCCGATGCTTTGAGCTTCCTCTTTCTCGATTTCCTTACTTGCCTCAGCCTGAAGCTGGAGAAGTCGTTGAAACAAACCAGAGGTGGTCGTCTCTTCCTCGTCGAGCTCCAGAGCTGGATCGTTCTCAACTTCGGACTCATTGGACTCACCATCGATCTCGGCTGAATCCTCAGGTTTGGTCTGATAATCGAACCGACTCCGTGTTATGGCTGAAATCTCCTGCGTGTGCTTGGGAAACAATTGCACTTTTTTTGATGCTGCGTCCTCATTATCAGGAGTGGAGGATCCATTATCGGACGGTTTGTCTTCTGTGGACGCGTCCCCGAGCCCTTCCGAAGTCTGGTCCTCAGACTCTTGATTTGCTCCTTGTAAGGGCTCCGAAACCACCGTCTGCCAAATCCTCGCTCAATAACTTAACCAGGCCCCTAATTATCAAGTACCCAGTCCTAAGTTACTTTTTCCTCGTAGTTACAGAGTTCAAGCAATTTGTAATCAAAGTGTCGTTGGCCAGGCGGGTCTCAGAATCAGGTCTTGCGCTCGGGAAAGCTCGGCAAATCGTTGCTGTGACTCGTTTTCCTGAATTTCTGGATAGTTGTACCTGTTTATATAAACAATGGTTGTTGAGGTAATTTTCTGACCTGGCCGGCTTCCTGATACTGGAATTTCTCGGTTAACCAATTTAATTGGACTACTGTTGTTGGACTTTTGGAACATGTGTCTTCGTTGTGAAAAGAATGACACCCGCCGCCAGCGCTATAACGAGGATCTGGCGAGCTCCGAGATACACGGCAAATAAACTGCAAACAACTCCAAGAGAATATCCTAGAAGTGTCAAGCCGAGGACGATCTCACGGCTTTCGTCGGCGCTTTGAAAGCGGCGATAGAAAAGCATCGTCGCCAAGAATGTGAGGATCAGAGCGTTGGCTAGCCGCAAGCTACTGTCGTCGATTTGAACTATTCCGATGATTCCGCAAAGTGTCAGCAGGAATGTCATGGGACTGTAAAACATAGATTGGTACAGACGATTCGGAAGCACACTCGATACCAAGAGAAGAATTCCGTTGATTGAAACAATTAACAGCGGTAGGTACCACACAGCGCCGATTTGCAGCATTGAGCCAACATAGATGAAATAGTTGGAGGCTGCCCAGAATGCGCCGACTGCTACGTAGCAAGACTTGGATGCTGCTCCTATCCGCTTATCACAGTTGTACACCAGGATTGTCACGATCAACAAAATCAAAAAAGCCAACTTCAACGGCAATGCATCTGCCGATTCTCTGTCGTAATTTGGAAAGGGACAACTGTCTGAGCATGCGAGATCTGCACGATCACTTTCCATGCGCGAGAGATATATGAAGCGAGTTACTTTTGGTGTAAAAGTTGTTTTGTTGTAGCGCTTAACTGCCGGGCCAAGCGTGAAGAAAGAATATTGAGGTGCCAGATCGTACACGTCATAATCGTGCTGTTTCATAGAAAAGGTGGACCCAGACGCATTTGTAACCGTCGCCAAAAGCTTCTTTGTAGCCACTGCGTTTTGGGGACAAGCAAAGCTTATCACCACTACGCCTCGTCTTTTCAATTTTGATACTGCCATTTCCAGGCATTCGAGTGTGTAGACAAAACTGTCTCCACTCAAGTCATAGTAAGTATTCGAACAGCGTCCATCGTTGATGAAGGCAAACTGGATCAGATCGTACTTCTTGTCGGTTTGTGTCAAGAAGCGTCTTGGATCTGTGTTGTAGACAGTGACCTTCGGACTGGCATAGGGTTTATTGGGGTGATTGGTTCTACCAATGTCGATAAGAGTCGGGTCTAGTTCGACAGCGTCTATCTTTCCGGCGCCATATTCAAGCGCAAAGGCGACATCGTTGCCGCAACCAGCACCAAGGATGAGTACCTCGTCCTTGTTTGGTGCCGCCACCATGGGAAGGCTCAATCGACCTAAGTAGTGCTTGAGTTGATTCATGTCGTTGGTGACGTACTTCTTTGATGCCAGTCTGTCGAGTTCCTTCTCATCTGGTATCGTCATGCACGATTGGTAAAGCACGCCATTGCCGATCACTAAGGTCGCTCCAGTCACCGGTTTAAGCTCGATCTTTCTATAAGGCGAGTAGATATAGTGCGAGCAACTGGCAGCGAAGACGGCGGCTATAGCTGCCAGACAAAAGTACCATCGTGGCCTGAGCGGCAACAAAAGCGGTATCGCAACCAGTTGCCAGGGACCGTTGATACTCAACAGGGAAAGAACGAAGAGAGCCCCGGCAGCGGATATGGCGCCCGATGTGATCGCGAAAATAATCGCTCTTGGTGATCGAGATCGCACTTCGATTGCCGCGATTTGACCTAGTCTGAAAAAAGCGTATGCACAGACAACGCAAAATACCAGAGCCAGGCACAGAGAAAAGAGCACTGTAATTGCGTCGCCTCTCAGTATCGGCATGACCCCAAAATTCGAAGTGCTCGAGACTGATAATATGAGCACTGCTGAAATAGCCGCTATCCAACTATCGAGACGGGCTCTAGAAGGGAAACAGAGTCCTATAGCCAGAGACAAAAGAACGATTGTGATAGGGACCTTCGGCCAATTATTCAGGTATGGAATCTCAGTGCCTGAGAGCATAATCGTGGGTACTGCCAGCCACGCGATTGCAAGAGTGGTAACGAACAACTTATTGAACAATCTTGCTAATCTCACAGCGCTGAGAATGTTAAGCGAAAACAGGGTAATATCTTGGAAGAATTCTACTGTATAAATTCAGGTACGAATGGTTAGTAGGGACCAACTCGGCAAGCTCCTCAGAAACACGACTTTCATCGGAATCGTGATCCAGCTTTCCATGATGGCTCCGTTTTTCTACGTCTGTGCCAATTGGGGGTCTTTAAATAGCCTATTTATAGATCCGAAGTTTACGACCGAGCTTTTAATCCTTATTCCCTCTATCTTGGTCCGCTTTACTGCCGGAATTTTGCTTGGTGGTGTGGTTCTCGGCATCTGTTTCTTTCTTGAATCCAAAGAAAAAAAGAGTCTAGGTAAGGCAGATCTTGCTGTGGCATTGATCGTCAGTGCTTCTGTCTACTGCATAATCGCCTCGAGAACATTGCAATTTCCCGTATGTTGCGACGATGCGTATATAGATTTCCGGTACGTCTACAAATGGGTCCACGGGCTCGGTCTCGACTATAACAGCGGTGAAAAACTGATGGGTTTTTCATCGGTTTTTCATCTTCTTGTCTTAACAGCAATGGCCTTCATATTCAATGGAGTCGACATTGGCGCCGTATCACAGATGTTGAACTGCGTTTTGCAGGTAGCCACAGTATTGCTCCTGTTCATTACGACGAGGAAGATCTTCAATAACGATCTAATGGCGAGTCTCGCGGTGGTCGTGTTCTCATTCAATCCGACCAATCTGTCTCACGCGATCGTAGGCAAGGAAGCCCCTTTGATCACTTTCTTGCTAACTCTCGCCTTGTTCGCCTGGACGAGAGAGCGACCGACCATGCTGGCGTGGTCCAGCGCGTTACTGGCGTTGACTCGGCCGGAGGGTATGATTTGGTTCGTTGGCACCTACCTCTTGGACTCGCAAAAGCGTGGACGAAGCGCGATTCGTAGTTGGATTTTTCCTGGCCTCAGCTTGGTCGTTAACTATGTTGCTCTGATTTCTTACTATGGAGTCGACAACATTTTTCACGGCGCAAAGGGCCGCGCTGCTATGTTCTGTTTCATTGCCGATTCATCCGATAAAGCCGCGTACCACATATTCAAAGTAGCAGGGACCGATATCTTTGGTCAGACAGGCGCATCGCTTTTTTCACCCGATCTAGATCCGGTCTCATGGATTTTGCAAGGATGTGTGGCTTTTCTCTTATTGTTCGAACTTGCCAGGAAAAATGCGTGGTTGCGTCCATATGCCTACAACGTTATAGCGATCTTGACCTTCTTCTGCTATCTCGATCCATGGATGTTTTCCTGGTACTACGGGTGGTTCGGGCTGATGGGACCGCTGATGATACCAATGATGGTGCGCGTGCTGGTTAATCCTATAGCTTCGCTCAAGAGCTATCCATCTGTAGCCTTCATGGCGACGCTGGCTGTCCTCTGCATGTTCAACGGCACGATTGCGACCTTGCCACCTTCTCGATTGATAGCGACATTTAACGAAGGAGCCGCACCAGCTCTATGGCCTTTGTACAAAGAGTTTAGAGCGCATTTGTTCGCCTGGAACTCAGGTCAAGATAGGCTCAGTATGTATAAAAGAGCGGCAATGTATATCTCCGGTCGCAATCAAAAGAATGAACGGATAGCAACTTGGGAACCGGGGGTGATCGGTTACATACTTCCTAAGGATCGCATTCTAGACCTCGGTGGTTTGATTTCGGATGAAGCTCTGAAGTACTACCCTGTGCCCGTGGGCGAACGCCCGAGAATCAAAGTCTGGGGTGCGATTCCTCCGGACAGTGTTGTGGCGTTGAAGCCGGAGTGGGTAATATTTTTTGATTGTTTTGCCGAAGGCGGCTTAATGCGCGACGAAAGATTTCTCAAGGCTTATCGGATGGATAAGTTTTGGGTCGGGCCTATTTGGGGCAGTCGCGGTTTGTATCTGTTCAAACTCGTCGAGGATAAGAAGTGAAGGTCAAGGTCAGTTGCAACAAGATCGTCTGGGCAGCTGCATATCTGCTTGTATTCGCCATCATTGTTTTCAATTTCGAGAGAGCCGAGAGGGACATACTACAAAAAGGACAGTTGGCTTTAAGCACCACCCTTGATCAAAAACAGGTGGCCGAATTAGCCAAAGAGGCTAAGAATGCACCGCTTCAACGCCGATTGGAAATAGTCGATCTGTTATCCAAACATGGTTGGTATCGAGACCCCTTTCAGATTCTCGATCAAGACTTGGCATCGATAGATGCCACTACTCCAGCCGGTCGTAAATCGAAGCAGCAAATCTTGCAGCGACTGGGACGTTTACACGGCAAAATTATGAGGTATAAGGATGCAGAGGTGTATCTTGAGCAATCGTTGACTCAGGCAGAACAAAATGATCTTGACGCGCGCATATCTGTTTTAAATGACTTGCTCGAACTAGACATCCAGGCTGCACGCCATGCAACGACTCGCGAGGAGAGAGCCCGGGGAGAGCAAATGCTCAATACTACGGTAAATCGGCTAAACAAATTCGCCGAACAAACCAAGTTGGATGAAGCAATGAAGAGGATGATTAGAAATCATGCTCAGATTGCTTTAATAGAGTTGGGTCGGATGCTGGAAGTAGAAAGCTACGAACACGAGCCCACGTCCAAGCTCGGGCTGTGAACGCTATGCCGGTCTTGATGGTTGTGATAGGATGGTATAGGGTTGGAGAGAATTGACTGTGGCAGCAACACGACGATACCCATCTGTGTCAAAGATCCGCGGTTGCGAAGGTCAAGTCGCGACCGCACTTAATTTGATAATTGGCTTACTTATAGTAGGCTGCTTAGCAATAATGGCGTACGAAATGGCTCGCATCCTCTTGGCTCGTGAGCAACTCAAATCGTGTGTCGACATCGCGGCTCTAGCCGGCGAAGCCTCATTGTTATCTTCCACTCAGACATACACTCTCGCCCAGGCCACCGCCAAGGAGACTGGGCTCAATATGTTCAGGCGCAATGCTATCCTCGGCAATCCGATGACAACAGTGAGTGAGGTCCCTAGCCCAACTTCTCTGTCGCCGAGTGCTGGTGAGGCTCAGCTCTACTTCAAGTTTGTCGATCCTGTCTCTGGTACTGTCGGTGGACCGAATTCCAATGTACTTCAAGTCACAGGCGCATATTCGTATCAGCTCTTCGGTGGAGAGTTGTATGGTTTCGGCAACTCAGTATATACGGTAGCAGTAGCGACCAAAGCATCGCTGCCGGCACTAGATATGTATGTTCTGCTCGACATCTCCGGTTCTATGGATGACCAGACTCCAGTAACCTGGGTCTTGAAGAAATGGGATCCAACCGGCAACGGCGGAGTAGGAGCTCCGACTTATAGCATACCGCCGCCTCCTAACCGACAGCCTGGCACCATCGCCGATGTCACGTGTACAGCTGCCACCGGGTCCGGCACCAATGCCATAGAACCGCAGGCTCTCGATCAGACACAGACGAATCCTGAGTACACCTGCGAAGCATGCTTCAGCGAAGTAGTTAATGTCAACAATCCTACCTCAGGCACGGATGACCTGCGTGGTATCACAGAACCGTTGGGTGGACCAGGTCTCGCCACTCCTGGTGATTCGACACCCGTCAATGGTGGCTTGACGCCTCCACTGGGTATTCCAGGGGTTTCAGCTGGTGCGAGCGAAAGCTGTTACATATTCGAGCCTCACAGTCCCGACAACTTTGACCCACTGTTCCCGAGGGATCGTACAGCACTACGTAAGGCAGTTCCGGCGCAGACCAAGCGTGACAACCAGATATGGGATGCACCCGCGAGTGCAGCTGGTCAAACCTATGACGACTGCACAATCACTCACATGGTGGTCAACATCGACGGCAATACCAACTTTGTCAACAAGACCATGTTCACGTTCGACTTTCCGAACTACAGAACTCTCGTAGAAGCATCATTGAACAATCTCGAGTCCCCGGCTGCGGTAGCCAATGCGAAGTTGGACATGCCTCTGCTCGGTGGTGTCACTCCTACTGCAGGCTACAGAGATGCTTATCGAATTGCGGCTGCAGGAGTTATAGAACCGCTGTTCTCCGTCGAAAGTGCCATCTCGACCTTCCTCAATAAAGTTCGATTTTCGACAGACCCACACTTCGGCTTTATCGCCTTCTCCGATACATGTGGTTCGCTACCAAACAGTACATTCACCGACTTCAGAGTGTCTTGGGCCTATCCACAAGGCGGCACTGCTACCTATCCTTTGCCTGGCATCCATGTCGATCCGCTTCTCAACAATCACGCCCTGATCGATAGCACTATAACTGTTCCGACAGTGATGGGATCTTCTACCTCTCTTATTGCAGTAGACGGATCTGCTTGTACAGCGACTGCGCTTCGCAACACGCTCAATCGGCTGGACCCTCTTCGAGGTACTGCCACCACGCGTACCGGCGCAGCCCGAGCTATTGTACTCGTGACAGACAGCACGCCTTCGGTGGATATGGCTGGAGTGAAATACTCTGGACCCCCCGCCAACGCTCTTCCGATATCTCAGGCTCAGGGCGAAGCGGCCGCAGCCAAGGCCGCAGGCATACCGATATATGTCGTTGCGATTTCTCAAAACGGTCAAATGGCTCCGCTCCTCGACGACAACTACAACGACACTAATCCTGGTGGCATTGCGTACGAGTCAGGAAATGGTGCCAAGTATTATCGAGTGAATTGGGTCAGCAAGACCCAGTGCCAAAGCGACTTGAATGCAGTGTTTGGAAATATTGCAAGACAACTGGTAAACTTGGTGAAATGATTGCAGGCAACAGACGTAGAAACCATCCAATTGGCAGCACTATTGCGGAGGCACCGCTAGCACTCTGGATTGTCATCATGGCTATGGCATTCCCACTTCTCATCCTAGTCATGACATCGTTGAAGTATGCATTTTTTTGGAATGCCGCTCGTGATGCTTGCAAACAAGCTTGCTCTGCCCAGACCTTCGAAAATCCGCCGCCTTCCGGTCAATCCGCAGTAGCAATCGCGACGAGCGTCGCCAACGCCGCTGCTGCTAGCTTTGATGGAATTACTATTATCCCACCAGTCAATGTGTTTATAATCAGAACCGATCTCACTACTGGAAATCCTGAAAAATTGGCTGTTCCCAATCAACGTTTGCAAGGCTCTGGCTATGCGCCGCCAGATCCAGACAATTTCTTTTACAGCATTCAGGTAGAGCTGGATGGCAATGTCGAGCCGTTGATTCGGCATCCTGGCGTTGGAGGTATCCCTATTCCCGGATTGACAGCGCCATTCCGCGTGTCGGTTACATCTCAACAGCCGTTTGAAAACACGCAAGGGCTCGATGACTAAGAGGCACAGCAGTTTCACAACCTCACTCCTTGCGCGCAGGCGGAGGAGAGGGGTTGGATTCACGTTCGCTGAAGTCGCCGGCACATCATTCTTCGTGATCGTTTTTGCTGCACTAGGCGTGGACACGGCGCTTCTAATTTTCGGTTCAAGCATCAACGATAGCGCTTGCCGAAATGCGGCTCGAGCGGCCGCTCAGGGGGGCGATGTCTCCAAGGCAACCAGCCTCGCTCAAGCGGCGATCAAGGCTCATAGAACAGACGGCTATTTCATCACTCAGCCCACGATTACCATGCTCAACTATGAGACGTTTGGTGGCGTTCCACCTGTCAACGAAACACCCTACGTTCAGGTTCGAACGGAAGTAACGGTGAAGTTGCCTGTGCCGATTTTCTTCTTTGGTGTCACTTTCAATGACAACAACGACATGGTGTTCAGGCAAATGTACGCCTACCCGATCATCAAAACGAAGATCTTGATGCCTGGCGCATAAGCATTGCAAGTGCGGTTTGAGCCCGATCAGCGTCCTGCATCAATTGAGAACGCTCTTTAAATTGCCGGAGACATATTCTAAAATCCGGTCAATCAGAGGAGTAACCAGACCATGGCTAATATGACCAAAGCAGTATTATTTGCGAGTCTGTCCTTTTTTCTTTCGACCATGTTGTTTTCTGGTGGCAATGCAGAATCGCACACAGAGATGACCGGCGTGGTCAGCAAGATGCTCATTAAAGCTACTCCGCAAGAGGTTTTTGACGCTATTCGGCAGTACAGACATTGCGATAGTAGAAAGCGAAGCGTAATCGAAGAGAGTAACGGACGTGCCACCATCAAGGAAAAATTTGCCGGACTTCCGATTCTAGGCGATGTCGAATGCACTTATGAAGAGACTGAGATCCCGTATAGTCGCGTTGAGTATCAGTTGGTTTCATCCGATAAGCTCAAGATCTTCGAGGGTAACTGGATTCTCACTCCTGTATCGGAGGGTGACTCTAAAAGTACGATGGTTCGCCTTACTTCATATGTAGACAGCAACGTGCAAGTTCCTGCCAAAGATTTTCTGCAGCATCTATCGGCTCACGAAGACATCCATAAGAGGCTGGCCTTCGTCAAGAAAGTCGCTGAGCATGAGGATTTGCAAAGAGAACAAGGAGGTTAGTAGTTTTGGCAGGCACGAGTAGGCGAAAAAATTCGATTCGAAAGTGATATCGCATACGGTGCTAGTAGACGACTGCCGAACTTGGTGCACGCTTATGGATCGGGCGGGCTATCCGATTCGATCATGCACCAGAATTGCCGTTGAATGTCCCACATATTTTCGTCTTTCCAGTTCTTCAAAACGACTTTGACGGTCCAGGCCCCTTCATGGTCGACTTTGATCTCTGGTCTGAAAACATAATGACCTTTATAGATGTCATTGGGATCGTTAGCGTGGAACTCCTTGACCAGAACCTCTTCACCTTTGGGGTTCTCAACCGTGATGGAGCCCTTGTACTGACGCCTTTCGTAGGGTGTACCAAAGCCCACTATCCAGGAGCAATTCATTGTGGTCGGGATTTCGCTTACTTCGAGGACGTCGAATAAGCCGTAGACATTGAGCATTCCGCAGTCATCATGCTCGGCTTTTTCGCAGAATAGAATGTAACCGCTGTGAAGATACTTCATGACATCCCTCAAATGGTGATTCAGAAATGGAATTCCATCATATGAATGTTACCCCATTTGCAAGGTCTAACCAGAGCGCGGTTACAAAAAAAATGAGCCGAGTATTCGTTTGAATACCCGGCTCCAATGGTCAATCTTTGAGAGTTATTGAACTTTCGTGTTGGTGATGATTTGCTGCGCCATTGCTTGTGGCACTTCATCATACTTGAGGAATTCCATAACGAAGGTTCCTTGACCTCTGGTCTTGTTGCGGATGTCCGTTGCATATCCGAACATTTCGGACAATGGGACCTGACCGCGCACCTTGGAGAGGCGCTCGACTGTTTCCATGCCTTCGATACGTCCACGACGGCTGGAGAGATCGCCGATAACGTCGCCCATATAGTCTTCCGGAACTTCCACTTCGACCTTCATGAGAGGCTCGAGCAATACAGGTTTGGCCTTCATAAAGCCTTCCTTGAATGCCATGGAGCCTGCGATTCTGAACGCCATTTCGGACGAGTCTACCGGGTGGAACGTACCGTCGAGCAACGTGACCTTGATGTCGATAATCTGATAACCGGCGTAGACGCCGCCTACCATCGCTTCCTTCACGCCCGCTTCGACAGCTGGGATGTATTCCTTCGGAATAGAGCCACCGACGATCTTGTTGACGAATTCGAAACCTTTGCCGGCTTCATTCGGCTCGACCGAGATGTAGCAATGACCGAATTGACCGCGACCACCTGATTGGCGAACGAATTTGCCCTCTTGCTTGAGGACCGTGCCGCGGCAGGTTTCGCGATAAGCGACCTGAGGCTTGCCGACGTTGGCTTCGACTTTGAATTCGCGAAGTAGACGATCGACGATGATCTCGAGGTGGAGTTCGCCCATCCCGGCAATGATTGTTTGTCCGGTTTCGTGATCGACTTTGACCTTGAAGGTCGGATCTTCTTCAACAAGGCGAGAAAGCGCTCCACCGAGCTTATCGTTGTCGACCTTCGTCTTGGGCTCGATGGCAACCGAAATTACGGGTTCCGGGAAGTTCATCGATTCCAGGATAATTGGTTTTGTGTCGTCGCAGAGCGTGTCACCAGTGGTGGTGTCTTTCAATCCGACGATGGCAACGATGTCTCCGGCATATGCTTCGTGAATATCGGTGCGTTGATCGGCTTGCAACTGGATCAAGCGGCTGACGCGTTCGCGTTTGCCCTTGGTGCTGTTGAGCACGTACGATCCGGCTGTAATTTTGCCGCTATAGACTCTCACGAATGTCAGTCTGCCGACGAACGGATCGTTCATGACTTTGAACGCCAGTCCTGCAAATGGAGCTGATTCGTCGCTCGGTCTTTCTGCTTCTTCACCGTTCGGCAAAACACCTTTAATAGGTTTTGCTTCCGTAGGCGATGGCAGAAGTCCGACGATTGCGTCGAGCAGTGGCTGCACGCCTTTGTTCTTGAAGGCGGATCCGCACAATACTGGAATAATCTGATTGTTGATGACGGCTTCTCTCAATGCGGCCTTGAGTTCAGCAGCGCTGATCTCTACGCCTTCGAGATACTTGGTCATCAGTTCGTCGTTGGTTTCAACGATCGCTTCTTCAAGTTGCTTTCTGTACTCTTCGGCCTCGTCTCTGAGGTCGCCAGGAATATCGCCTTCCGTCACATTGCGGCCCAACGGATCATCCTCTTCATAGAAGACGGCTTTGCGCTCGATCAGGTCGACAATACCGAGGAACTGACCTTCTGCTCCGATTGGCATCTGAATTGGGTGTGCATTCGCCCAGGCGGAATGTTGACCGGGAAGATTCTCTTTGACCTGTTTAAGCACCCGGAAGAAGTCAGCGCCTTGACGGTCCATTTTGTTGACCAGAATCATGCGCGGAACCGAATAACGGTTGGCTTGTTTCCAAACCGTCAACGTTTGCGGCTGAACGCCGGCTACTGCACACAGAACGATGACGACGCCATCCAGGACGCGCATACTGCGTTCCACTTCGACCGTGAAGTCGACGTGTCCTGGTGTGTCGATCAAATTGATACGATGCCCTTTCCATTCCGATGTGATGGCGGCGGCGGTGATTGTGATGCCGCGCTCGCGTTCTTGCTCCATCCAATCGGTGACACTGGTACCTTCGTGGACTTCACCCATACGGTGAATGAGACCACTATAGAAGAGGATTCTCTCTGTACAAGTGGTCTTGCCGGCGTCAATGTGCGCCGCAATGCCCATGTTGCGAAGATTCTCCAGTCTGCTAGTCACCTTGAGTTTCCTTTCATTCATATCCACTGCCATGATTGCTGCCTTTAGTTTAGTGAGTTTCCGGTTGAATCAAATCAATTCAATAACGATTGTTTTCACGAGAGGTGCGATCAACCTCTTGGAAAATAACATGGGTTTTCAATATTCACGAGGAAAACTATCAGAGTCTTCAGATCCAGTCTTTACAATTGTCTTCCTCAAAAGCCTTTCCACGTAATCAAATGGAGGCTTTTTGCGATCATCCGGGGTAGGTAAGAATCGCAGTTTGTAAGCTTTTCGGAGGATAGGCTCATGATTGCAAATTCCTTCTTGACCAGATTTTTTTGAGCGTCGCGGATGTAAACGGATGCATCGTTTTGTTGCGAACCGGGTCATCCGGCAGACACCATATTCAAATCCGAAAGTTGCTTTCGAGAAAGGTCAAAGGTTGAAACCAATCTATATAGATAGGCGAAAACAAATTTCGGTAGTCGAGCAAAAACGAGCACGAGGGCTCGTTTTTAAACTTCTAAGAAATGACTGTGGCTCTAAGCCTTAGTAGCGGTAATGAGCGAACGCCTTGTTGGCTTCAGCCATCTTGTGGGTATCGTCACGCTTCTTAACCGAGGCTCCGTTACCATTTGAAGCATCGATCAACTCGGCCGACAGTCTTTCTGCGAAAGAGCGACCGCCGCGCTTGCGGCTGTTGGTGATGATCCACTGGGTGGCGAGAGCGACGCCGCGCGATGTCTTGACTTCAACGGGAACCTGGTAGGTTGAACCGCCGACGCGTCGTGCTTTTACTTCGACTAGTGGGGTGACATTCTTGACCGCTTTATTGAATACTTCGAGCGGCTCCTGCTTTAGCTTGTCTTCGATGATCGTGAGCGCTGTGTAAAACAGTCTCTGCGCTGTGCTGCGCTTTCCGCGTTGCATCATGCGGTTGATGAAACGCTGAATCAGTTGGCTATCGTAAACCGGATCTGGAGGCGGAAGGCGCTTGGTGGCTTGATTTCTTCTGGACATAATCGTTTTCCTAAAATAATAGTTTGATCAATTACTTCTTAGCACCGGTCTTCGCGGCACCGGGCTTCGGACGCTTGGTGCCATATTTGCTGCGACCTTGCATGCGATCTTTGACACCAGCGGTATCGAGAGCGCCTCTGACGATGTGATAACGAACACCAGGTAAATCCTTAACCCGTCCGCCTCTTACGAGAACAACAGAGTGCTCCTGTAAGTTGTGGCCAACGCCGGGGATGTAAGCGGTGATTTCAATGCCGTTGGTGAGCCGCACCCTGGCAATCTTTCTGAGAGCCGAATTCGGCTTCTTCGGTGTGGTCGTCTTCACCTGAGTGCAGACGCCTCTGCGCTGTGGGCAGGACTTTAGGGCAGGCGACTTGGTCTTGAATGTGACCTTTTTGCGCTCACGACGGATGAGTTGGTTGATGGTTGGCACCAGATATCTCCTGACTATCTTAAAAAACCGCTTGGCTAACCGACATAGATTACGGCGCTCGACTTATTAGGTTTTTTCGAGCAATTAGTTAATACCAAGTCTGCCGCCCACGCTCAAATCAAAACCTGTTTGAATGAACGTATGTGATCCGGCTTCACTCGGCAAATAGCAAGGGTATCAGATAAATATAGAGCGTGCCTCTTACTTTCCGAATTCCTTTACAAACCTGCAACGTCGACGCTTCCAGAGTGAGACCGATTTAACTCTCATCTTTCGGATCGAAGCCTTCCAGCCTGCGGTATTCGATATCAAGCATCCGGCTGAGGTCAGACCCGGTCACAAATGGGATATTGACAGCCGGTCTAGCCAGATTCGGTAGCGTAACATTTTCTAGCATTGCCGCTTTGGGCTTCTTGGCCCGCTTCCAGTGCTCACGAGCCATAACCATAAAGGATCCGGTTCGCTCCAAACCGGCTTGTTCCAAAGCTTCTCGAACATCCTTTTGAAAGTCATAAACCTTCGTGACGACAACGCCCCTCATGCCGGCGCGTTTCATAAAGCTAAGTACGAACTCGACAACCTCGGACGCCATGTGAGACCAGCCAGGGTGGACGAAGAACTCGAGATGGTAATCGCCTTCACGATGGGCGGTGACCTGAACGGCGCATGGAATCACTCCTCGTTCGGCTTGATCCTTTACCCAATACCAGCGTTTTGTCCGAAGCAGACGCTTGGTGAGCTTATCGAAACCCTCCAGCTTCATCTCGGCGACCTGAAAATCATCCGCAACATAGTCGAATATGCGTCGCATATCCGATGGGATGACATCATGAGTAAGTTCGAATATCTTTGTTTTGTCCTGGGGTAATGCCAATCTAAATACGTCGCCTTCAGGCTTGTATTCGCGCTCTTCGAAGTCGACCGGTACCTGGTAATAGGTCACTCGGCTGCACCGCCTGAAGCCACATGAGTTAAGGAGGGCAAGCGCTGCCGCATTTTGGTCGGCTACTTCCATAATAAAGTGACCGATGCCCTGACTCCCGAAGTAGGCAAGGGCGAATCGCAAGAGCTCTTGCGCTATGCCTCGACCTCTGTGCTGGGGATGAACGACCAGATGATCGACCCGCCAACAATTGTGTGATTTGCCGACAGTATCGATGGAGATTAGACCAAGGACGACATTGTCCTCTTTGGCTACATAAGCTGATGGACCGACATGCAGGCCGCAAGGAATCCAGTGCTGCCAGAATGTCAATCCGGAGCCCAGAACCCGCTCTTCCTGACAAAAGCTTTCATAAGGCACAGGCTCATTCTGGTGACGGAGCAGTGCTTTTACTTGCGTGGAATCGCCGGGAAGGAATGGTTGGATCTTGATCATCTGCTCGTGCTCTACGATAGCTTCTCGGGCTCAAGCTTTCGCATTCATCATATCACGCCTTGCCAAGTGAAGCGTTGCCAGTCCGAATGCAGGTGGGGCCCCAGATTGCTCTATACCATTTATACTGACATAGTTAACGGTCGGTTGGAGGAATTACCTCTTACCGTCGCACAAACACTCGCGTCAGGCGCTTCCGACGCGATTCGCACCTTCGCTGCACGCGATTTTTTTGTTCTATAGAATTGAAGACATGTCTAAAAAGAATCCACCACCGAAAGCCGAGACAAAGGGAAGTAACAAGAAGGAGACCCCGAAGGTCATCACGGACAATAGGCGAGCTCGGCATGAATACGAGATTCTCGATGTTTTGGAGTGTGGTATCGCTCTTGTAGGGACGGAAGTTAAGTCGATGCGACAGGGACTGGCCAATCTGCAAGACTCGCACGCGCGGATTGAAAATGGAGAAGTCTGGCTGTACAACTGCCATGTCTCGCCCTACGACCATGGCAACCGATTCAATCACGATCCGGACAGGAAGAGACGACTGCTTCTTCATAAAGCAGAAATTCGCAAACTCAAGGCCAAAGTGCAGGAGAAGGGGCTGTCTCTAATTCCATTGAAACTGTATTTCAATCACAACAGAGCAAAAGTCGCACTCGCACTTTGCCGAGGTAAGAAAATTTATGACAAGCGTGATTCAATATCGAAGCGTGATTCCCAGCGTCAGCTTGAAAGAACAATAAAAAGTCGAAGATATGAGTGAAATTTCCGATCGCCCGTTAGCGAATATCCTGTTGCAGTTCGACGAATGCTGGGAAAGGGCGATGAAACCGTTAATGAAACTGGCTGGCGAATCGGTCAATAATGCTAGATGCAGGCTTGTTGTTTGTCGGAGTGGTACGCTCACTTTGGTAAACACGAAGCTCGACGGTATTCAAGGGTTGGAGGAAGGTGGTGTTGACAGCGCACGGATTTGCAAAACGGGCATTTAAAAGCACTTTTGTCGTTTCAGTCGCATTCTGTCTGGCGATTTTCTTTGCTGGTGCGGCGCTTGCTCAGTCTCCAGTTGGTCTGGTCAGCAGCGTCTACAATGCGTCGGCTTACCAGGAGCAGCATCTCGGCACCTTCGACGACGACTTTGCCGAGTTCAAACGGACCGTAGGCAGGGCCAACGTCAGGTACGATGAGCTTATCGATGGCGACGTCGCGCTTGGACGCGATCGACTTTCGAAGTTCAAACTGATTATCGTTCCACTTTTGGTCAACCTGTCACCAGATGTGGTGAATGGTCTTGTCGACTATGTTAAAGGTGGCGGCAAATTGATCATCACCGATGGCGGTGGCACGCCCGGACCGGGGGCGCAAACGCTCAATCGACTTGCAGGCGTCACGGTCGAGTCACAGGTGACCTTCAAGGAGCCGTCCAAACTGACATGGACCAACTCGCCACTGCCGATGAGCGATGCTGTCGCGGTCGGAACAATGGTGGCGCGCGTGGTGGTTACTCCGGACGCAAAGACTTTGGCTAAATGGGAAGGTGAAAATTCACCTGGATCGGCCGTCGTCCGCAAGAGTAACGTCGCATACATGGGCTGGGTGCCAGGTATGCAGGGCGACATCGGCGTCAACTCTAGATACATGTCGATGGTTCTGGACGAACTCTCTCCCGGGATCACCCAGGAAGCTGCAATTCAAATCAGCTTCGCCGACTACCAGACAATCAAAACCGAGCTCGAATATCTTTCCAACCGTACCCTCGAGACGATAAAAACGGCAAAACAAGCTGAGTTCGTAGTTCCATATCGGTCCATTCAATCCGATTACGATTCGGCGTTGAAACATGTGGAAGCATTTCATGCCGCGTATAAAGATAGAAAATTCCTCGAAGCCGATGAAAATCTCTCCAAGGCACGCCAACTTTTCGGTCTCGCCTTTGGGCAGGCCATGCCGGTTAGACCGGTCGAAGCACGCTCGGTATGGCTCGATCGAGGCACGATTGTGGCATCTAAAGGTCCTCGTGGGCTCAGCGATCTTTTCGACAAATTGAAATCGGCTGGAATCAATGTAGTCTATTTCGAAACCAATAATGCTGGTTTTGCCATGTACCCCAGCAACCTGACCGAGCAGAACCCGGAGACTAAAGGTTGGGATCCATTAGGTACGGCAGTTATCGAAGGCAAGAAGCGCGGCATGGAAGTTCATGCGTGGATGTGGGCTTTCGCCGTCGGTAATACTCGCCATAATCCAATTATTGGAAAAGAGCCGGATTACCCGGGTCCTGTTCTGAGCCGACATGATTTCACCTGGGCGTTGACCGCCAGCAATGGTGCTCTGGTGCCAGCAAAACAGCATGAGTTTTGGTTAGATGCATCAAACCCTGAGTGTCGAAAATACATCAAAGACCTGATCGCCGAAGTGGTCTCGCGATACCAGGTCGATGGTGTGCAGCTCGACTATATCCGTTACCCGTTCAACAACAGAGGCAGCGAGTGCGGCTTCAACTGGGGCAGCCGTACTCGGTTCGAACAAGAGACCGGTCTGTCTCTCGATCGACTCGATGACAATACACGCGAACTTTTTATCGCGTGGAAGACTCACCAGGTCAATCAGCTCGTTAAGGAAGTGTCAGATCTGGTCAGGAGTCAGAGACCGAAGGCGAGAATTTCGGCCGCCGTCTACGCCTTCCCCAGACGCATGCGCATTAATGCTATTCAACAGGATTGGGAAACATGGGTGACCAACGGTTGGATAGATACCCTCAACCCGATGACATACGCGCACACTCCGCAGGACTTGTCGGTCATGGCGAGCTACTGCCGCGAGTCTACCTCCGACAAAACGCTCGTTTATCCAGGGCTCGCGATCATGAGGGTCGATATGGCCGGATTGATTGAACAACTCGATACCGCTCGCGCTGCAGGTACGCTAGGTACGACGATGTTCGCGTGTGCGCATCTGGATGACAAAAAATTGAATGTGTTGAAGCTTGGTCCGTATCGCAGACAGACGTTGCTTACCCCGCAGTCCGAGCCGCTTAGAGCCAGTCGATTTCTGGTCGACGATTTCGCTGCACTTGTGAATCGTTATCTGCAGGATCCGAAGACTCATATTCTCTCAGACACCGCCAGCACCAACGATGTACTTAATCAGATAGAATCGCTACAAAAGGCGATGCATTCATTGGACAAAGGATCGAGCGGTGCTGATATCGACAACGCCTTGAAGGATGTGAGCTCCCTGCACAGCACGGTCAAGGAGTGGCTGCGGTTAGAGGCATTCATTCAAAGAGGCTTTCGAGCTCGCTATATTGTCGATTACTTGAGTCAGGTCGAGGCCATCCTATCGTACGCCTCGCACAAGGCGAAGGTCGGCAATGGCAGTGCACCACAAGCGGTGGCGGACCACGATGACCACAGCCAGGAAAGATAAGGAGCGCTTGTACGAGCGTATTGCCGGGTTAGCGTTTGCTTTGGCGTCTATACTCGCATTCTCGACACCATCGAAAGGCAGCGCCTCCGATCTTCCAGAATCGTCTACAGCAAACAATCCAGAAGAATCCCGTTATCTTCCGAAAGTCCGAGTGAGCAAGCTCCGTACAATCGATCTGCCGGCGTATCAGTGCAAGCTCTTGTTCACGAATCAGTATCAGCGCCAGGGCGGCAATCCGTCGTACACGATGTATGGCTATGACAATCCGCATGGGCAGTACATGTTCATGTGCCTATCCATGCCTCCGCACGTCAACGTCAGCCCGCTTCTTCTCAAACCGCTGATGGAGAAGATGATTAGCTCGCTATCGCCGACGAATAAGGCTGAGCAGAAGGAAAAACCGATCAAATTGCAAGGCTGCCAGGGATTGGAATATCAGCTCTTCGATCAAAAAAATACTGCCATGAAGCTTCAAGCCTATTGCAGTGGCCGAAGGATTTACATCGTAGGACTGATGGGCACGAAACCGTATGTGACGTCATCGATAGGCGACAAGTTTTTTGATTCTTTCCAGATTACACAATGAGTTCCGGGTCAATGCCGCTTTTAAAACAACAAAATCAAGCTTCAAAAATCCGTCTACTTTTCCCTTCTTTACTCTCGCTAGTTTTGCTTCTGAGTTTGATCGTGCCTGCCAGAACCGAAGAGTCGAAAAATGTTGAAATCGAAAACCGGCTCTTAGAAAAACTGACTGAGCTCGTCAAAGAGTTTTACACCAAGGCAAAGATTACAAAGAATGGTGGAAAGATCCACTTCGAATACAAGTCGCGCCCGAATTTGAATACTACCTCGGGAAGGCAGGAGATCATCCCCGCGTATGGTGGCGTGATAGGTGACCTGGATATCAAGTCCGGACCTTATACCGGAAAGTTGAAAGTACCGCAAATGTACTCGGAGTATGCATCGTATTCGGTGGTCATCATCGCGCCATATTCTAAAGAACATGATTTGCACGTCTTTGCCAAACTCTCTTATCCCACCGACGCTCAGCATGAATTCGTGGATCGTTTTCAGTCTGTCGTCAACGGCTTTGCCGTCGACATAGCTCCGGAAAGCAAAGGTGAGGCATCAGCGAAGTCATCAACCGAAGCCACCAGGCCAATGGACGAATCAACGAAGGTTCCAACCGTGGCAAATAGCTCATCTGCAAGCGAAGCAGCAAAACCAATTACTCCGGGAAGCAGCCTTCTGCCGCTTTGGAAAGTCACCAGGGATGGTGCGACCGCCTACGTCTCCGGAATATTGGAGTGGGGAAAAAACAGATATTATCCGATTACCGGTGAGATGGGTAGGCGATTTAAAGAATCGAAGCTTCTAGTGGTCGAGACTGAGGGGCAAAACGACGACAAAGAATCTGACTGTTATCCGGACGGCGACAAGTTGAGCAATCACTTGAGCGATGAAACAAAGGTGATTCTTAATCAATATCTGGAGTGGGCGGACGAACCGCTTTCTATCTACGAGATTCAGACTATCAGGAATGCGATTTATGCGTTCAACTATTCGGCGTTGCGAACTGTTGGTTTCAACTCAATCGACATCGAAAAACAACTCAAGAAGGAGGCTAAGCGCCTCGGCAAACCGGTAGTGGGATTGGAGACTTATGGTGAGCGTCATAAGCAATTCAACGATCTATCTGCCGATGCACAGGACAAAATATTTCGATCGTGCGTATTGCAAATGTTTGATTTCCAAAGCTATCAAAAGGATCTCGAAGACGCTTGGATTAATGGAGATAGTAAAGCCGCATTGGAAGTGATCGAGAGACTGCCGCATGCCAAGCCGGAACTCACGGATGCGCATTTTGATTTCTATTATGTCAAAAACCCTAAGATGGCAGCCAAACTTGAGTCGTATTTAGAAAAGGAATCTCCAGTTTTTCTTGCAATGGATATCTGTTGTTTGCTCGGCGAGCAGGGACTGCTCAAAGAGCTGAGTAAAAAAGGATTTGTAGTTGAGCAAATGTCCGGCAACAGACCGGTCGTATCTGAAGGTGTATTGACCGAGTTGCCTTACGAAGAATCCAGCTCGAAGGTTGAGGAATCAAATCCGTCCCTGGCACAAGCGCATCAACTCTACCGTTTGAAAAAATATAAAGATGCATTGGCATTGCTTGGTAGACTCAAACTGACTGATGACGTACGTCTGCTCAGAGGTCAGTGTTACCTCGGAGAAAATATGAAGGTCCAGGCACGCGCTGAGTTCACTTGGCTCGTCAAGAACAGCAAGAGCCCGACCATCAAGAAGGACGCTCAGACTGCGCTTTCTAAGATCAAATAGACTCGGATTGATCGTCCGAATCATCTGCCTCTTTCAACACCACGGTGTTGATCAGGATGTCGTGCAATGCTTGTTTCCGTTCGGTAAACAGACAAACCAGGTAGGCTAATCCGAAAAGAAATCCGGAAAAGAATTTGAGAAGAAAACGGATGAATGCGCGAGCAAAGCTAATCGGCCGACCTTCGACGGTCGTTACTTTCATTCCGAAGAAGCGCTTACCGAGCGTGGCTTGCCATGGTGAGCTCTCCAGACCGGCAAAATAGAGAGTAGGCACGAGAGCGCCCACTGACCAGCTCACGATTTGAATGGCCAACCGCATGGTGTCCTGATCGAATTTCAGAAATGAGCTCACCAGGTAGAGTTCGAACCCAGCGATCAGGCTGATAATTCCGGTCGCCGTCATTACGATCAGAAAATCGACCAGGCAAGCCACGACTCGCCAGGGAAATCCTGCATAGTTATTGGGTGCAGTCATTTTGTCGAGCTCGTCATCGTCACGGAAAAGTCGGCATTGGAAAGAAAGATCGACTTTTACGATGATAGCTTATCCATGCAAAAGAGGCCTCCGATTTGATTCGAAGGCCTCTAAAAGGAGGATCAATTCAGGGTTCCCGCTACTCCCGCTACCGGTTTAATAACCGGAATTCCAATCACGTACAGGGACCGGTGCTGGTTGGGTATAACCATGCGATTCGGTAACTGGTTGTGGCTGGGGCTGTGGCTGTGGGGGGGCAAAGGAAGTTTGAACTTCGGGCTGGGCAACCTGTGCTGGGGGCACTTGATTAGCTTGCCATGTAGCCAAGTTGAAGTTCTTGAATGATTCCTCGATTACTCCAGACTTCTCGCGAAGTAGGTATTCGATGTAATCGCCGCGGCTCATTCTAGATGCTGCGACTTGTTCGTCGAGCAGTCTGTGGGCCATCGGAGTTACGCACACGGCGGTTGTGGTGCCACGATTCTTACCGAAGAAGTAAGATTTGGCACCACCCTTGGGTCCAGTCTGCTTCAGAGAGGCAGGCAGTCTCAATGGTGGCATGCCGGCGCGCTCGCGAATGAGCATTTCGACGTAGTCCCCATTTGAAACACCAGCAGCTGAGGCTTGTTCTTTGAGCAGCTGTCGACCAAGTGCGGTCAAGTTGAAAGAGACGGAGCCCGACTCTTTCCCTGGGAAGCGTGACCGCCGGGGCGAAGTTGTTTTGGGTGTGGTGTTTGTTTGGACCGTTGTGTTCATTTAGTTTTCGGCAGCGTTATTACTTTAGACTCTTGGGAGCTTATTGTTTTTCCTCTGCCTTTCCTCCTTTTCAAGAAAACACGGATTCCGACTGGTACAGCATAAATGTGAAACCTGGTGGCTAATGCCACCACTTCCAACGCACAGCCTTTGACATTGCGAGCAGCAATTGCCCAAGGGGAAGGGTGCTAGTACTTTCCTGACTATTACTGCCATCGATATACAAGTAGTACTACTCTCGATATCGTTCCCTTGACATCAAATTGATTTCGTCAGTCTCGGGATGATGCCTGGCAACCCTTTCCAAGACCTTGATTATAGAGCAAAAGCAACAGATTTTAGCGGTAGTCATGTATTAAGTGATCGTAATACTGTGAGGCTTTCCGGCTCATGACAACAGGGGCTAGCCATGAAGAAAGTGCTGCACAGTGAGGATATTGAATACCCAGGCGATTAAGGTGCCCAGCGCCGCGCCCACCAAAACCTCCACTGGAGTGTGACCTAGGAATTCTTTAATGCGCTCTCCAGACAGATGCGGATGCTCCGAAAAGAGTTCGCTCATCATCTCGTTGAGCACCTTGGCCTGCAGTCCTACGGTGCGCCTGACGCCAGCGGCATCGTACATAACGATCATGGCGAGACATAAAGCAATCGCAAATGAGACCGAGTTAAATCCCTCGATAAGTCCGACCGAGACTGCCATTCCCATGGTGCAGCAGCTATGGCTGGACGGCATTCCACCCGTCTTCGCCATCATTCTTAGATCTAAATGACCGGTCTTGATCAGTTTCCAAACAATCTTCAGAGCTTGAGCCAGAAAGCTGCTCAACAGCGTGACCGCAATGACTTGCCAGCCGCGATTGGCCCCTGGAGAAAGGTTGGCACCAGTATCAATAATAGTGTCAGCCCAAATGAGGCATAGTTGGCTGACTGGCAAAAAATCCATCGGTGCCTTCCTTACTTATTTCTGTGGATTGCCATCTCAAGCAACGACTCGAGAGCAGGCTGGTCTGGTTGCGACAAACCGGTGGTTTCCAGTAACAACTTTCCTTCTGATTCCAATTTCAACAAATTCTCGCGTGCGGTGTCGATCCCGAAAACAGAGACCCACGTTGCTTTATTGGCCGCCTGGTCTTTTCCGGGCGTTTTCCCCAACGTTTCGATATTGCCGGTGACGTCAAGCAAGTCATCGGCGATTTGAAATCCTAATCCCATAATGTCGCCGAAGCGTTCCATCGCTTCTAGCTGAGAAGTCTCAGCCCGTGCCAATCTCGCGCCTGACCACAAAGAGAAGCGCAGCAACGCGCCCGTTTTTCCTTTGTGAATCTTTCTTATAATGGTCTCATCTATGGTGCCCTTATCGGCTCCGAGTCCGGTATAAATAAGATCGAAAACCTGACCGCCAACCATGCCATTAGCCCCTGTAGCAGTTGCTAAACCAGAGGCGATGTCAAGAAGTATTGCGCTGTTTTCGATATCACCATCCATATCACCACTGCCGAGCAGCACCTCGAAGGCTCTCATTAGAAGCGCATCACCTGCCAGAAGTGCCATCGCTTCACCATAGACTTTATGATTCGTCGGCTTCCCTCTTCGCATGTCATCGTTGTCAAGACATGGAAGATCATCGTGGATCAGACTCATGGCATGCACCATTTCAATAGCGCACGAAAGAGGCATGACTGGCTTGAGAGAGAGCGAGAGCTCGTGGGCGGAATGCGAGATATCGAATCTGTTATTAAGGCGACTGACCGTTTCGTAAGCGGCTATGGCGAGCAGGGCGCGAATTCTTTTGCCTGACGCCAAGGCAGAGTAGCGCATGCTTTCCCACAGTACGGAGGGCTCTTCGCACGACAGTCTTTTTTCCAGGTCGTGATCGACCAGTTCGCGGCGATCTGCCATGTAGCTTTTAAAGTCGAATGCCGATTGCGATGTTGTGGTTGACGCCATTTAAGTAGGTTCGCTTTTGCTCTTGTCTTTGTCTTTGAAGAAAACGGATAGAGTCTTGAATGCCTTCAATCCGACCTGTCCCCACTTCAATAGATTAGGATCTCTTTTAATTATGAGCGAAACAACGGGCCAGAGCTCCTTTGCCAGATCCATACCGGTAGGCAGATCCGGATCCTGCTTGGCCTTCGTCAAGCGCTCGTTGAAATCCTTCAATTCGCCTCTCACATATGGCATATAGAAGCGGGCAAGATCGTCGCCGAACCAGGCCAGATCCTCAAGTTGCAAGAGAATCTCCATTATCTTGTCGCGATACTTCCAATACGCAATCAGCGCGCCAATAATCGCAACGACAGCGTATACGAGAAGAATTTTGACGATATCAACTACGGTGCCTGGAAAAACCGTGTTGTTCATCACTCTCCAGGTCACTCTGCCGATAATCGGAATCAATAACAGGATTCCCACAAAGATAGAAATTCCCTTGATTTTGTTGATAACCTCTTCGTATCTCTTCTCTTCGATATAAAGAAACGCTTCCGAGAGTGCGCCGAACCGCTCCGGTTGATTGGAGATGAGAGGATATGCCGGTTTTATGCTGGTCTCTATCACTTTCTCTTTATTCTGTGTATCTGCATGCATTTTAAATTACTGGAGCTGAACGGTGGTGAGTCAAAAACCGACGCGTCATAGTCGTCACTTCAAAAGCGTTCTGGCGATCAACATGCGTTGAATCTGGTTGGTTCCCTCGTAGATTTGTCCGGCTTTAGCGTCTCTGAAAATCCTTTCGATGAGGAGCTCGGGTTGAAGACCCTGGCTGGAAATCAGTGAAATGGCATCGGTAGATACTTTCATTGCGGCATCGGTGGCGGTGGCTTTCGCCATCGATGCCAAAGTGACATCCGAGTCACCACTGTCGATGGCAGCGGCAGCCTGATACGTTAGAACTCTAGCGCTCTCCACCTGCATAATCATATCGCCGAGAATCGATGCCATGCCGTTGAGATTGTTGTCGATCTCACCTTTGCTGATCTCTTCTTTGAGCACTGTAGTCAATGCATCGAGCGCACCCTGCGCCCACCCTGTAGCCTGCGCCGCTATCGTCACACGCCCTTTCGCGAGACTGGACAGCGCCACCTTTCGCCCTTCTCCCGGCTCTCCGAGGGTGTTCGATATCGGTACACGACAGTCCGAGAAAACAAGCTCGCAGGTAGAATATCCGCGCATTCCGAGCATGTCGAATTTCTGTCCGATGTTGAATCCCGGATAGTCTCTTTCCACGATGAATGCTGTGATGGTGTCGATCGTACCTTTGTCGGCGCGAGGTTGAATGGGCTTGTGTGCCTCGCCCACCACCTTGGCCATGACGATGTAGAAATCAGCTGAGGCACCACTAGTGATGAAGGTTTTGGTTCCGTTGAGTATATACGCGTCTTGCTCGAGTTTCGCCGTCGTCTCGAGGGCTGCCGTGTCAGAGCCCGCGTTGGGCTCGGTCAGTCCGAATGCAGCGAGGAATTTACCCGAAGCCGAAGGCAGAAGATAACGTTGTTTCTGCTCCTCCGATCCGAAGCGCATCACAGGCTCCTGGCAGAGGACATGAACGCCGAGCGAGCTCATTATAGGCACGCAACGCCTGGCAAATTCTTCGTTGACCAGGCAAAAGCTGACATAGTCTCCACCAGACCCACCATACGTTGTCGGGAAAGGCAGGGAGCCAAGACCTTCTTGGCAAGCCTGCTCGAAAAGGTCTCTTCTGAAACTGTTTTCGACATCCGCCTTTATGACATCCTCTATCGAAATCCGGTCTGCAAAGGACTTCGCTTTCTTGAGCCAGGCTAGCTGTTCTTGGGAATATCGCAAGGACTGATCGGAGTTGTGGGTGGGGACGTTCCTAGTTTCCAACATAAAAATGAGCGCTCATGAGGTAGCAATAACTATATCAACTGGAGTGCTTATTTGTAGAGACATTGAGAATCGCTCATCCACGCTTGTTAAGCACTGAAGGGATTGCGGTAGAATTGTCGACCTGCGGATAGCGTGTATACGCTATCAGTCGGCATTCTCGGGGGGAATTCTTGGTTGTCGACCAGCCTGATTTTGTAAAGTCGTAAGACTTAAATCAGGATCCAAAGACTGGCAACGGATAACTTGCCAATTCAATCCGGTACGCAAAGTGCATGGTTCTTGTTTGATGAAGCGTCCTCCAAGTCTAAAGAAAGGCTCCACGATTGCAATCGTGGCTCCCTCGTCGCCGCCATTCGAAGAGGGTGATCTTGAGTTTACATTTCAATGGTTGAGCAAACTCGGCTTGCGGTGGATCGTTGGAAAGCACGTCACAGACCAGTTTGGCGACCTGGCAGGCAGCGATCGAGATCGACTCGAGGACTTTCACGAGATGTGGCAAAATCCTGCGGTCGATGCGCTAATCGCGGTTAGAGGTGGCAATGGCAGTGTCAGGTTGTTAAAAAACCTGGATTTTGATCTGTTCGCGAGACATCCCAAGATTCTAATCGGATATTCCGACATCACAGGACTCTTGATTCCGATCAATCAGGCATCGAAGATCGTTACCTTCCACGGACCGACGGCGCTCTCCTTTTTCGAGTCGCCGTACACTTATCGAAACTTCGAGAAGGCTCTCATGCAGCCAAAACCACTGGGTACAATAGTCGACCCATCCTCCAAGGACTCTTGGAATCCAGAGTATCCGCCGTACCGGCTGGTTATCTCTACCGGCAAAGCCAGAGGTCTTTTGACCGGTGGATGTCTTTCACTTATCCGGCAGCTGATGGGGACACCCTGGGAGATCGACACTAGAGGGAAAATATTTTTTCTCGAAGATGTCGGCGAAGAACCTCACAACATCGACCGAATGCTAACTCAATTAGAGCTTGCCGGAAAGTTCGATGAATGCGCCGGCGTGATTGTCGGCGAATGCATAAGCTCTCGCCCTGGGGATAGCCGCCGCGGTCGAATCAATTTGAATTTCAGCGTCGAGCGAATGCTCAGAGAGAAATTTGCTGGTTTTGGCAAACCGGTTGTTTATGGGATGCGATTAGGACATAGTCGTGAAAAATTCACATTGCCACTTGGGGTGATGGCAGAGCTCAAGGCGACTTTAAAAGGTTCGGTGACATTGAAAATTGAAGAACCCGCAACAATTTAGTTGGCATTCTGTAAGTTTGTCGGTGGTGGAAACAAAAGACGCTCGCACAAATGACTAATTTCAAGCAGAAAACAAAGAAAAAACGCACCACCGAATATGGTGCGACGCCGCTCAAGGCAACTGTGCTGAAGAAAGGTGACCGCGTAGGAATAGTCGCTCCGGCAAGCAGACCGGATGGACCGCTTGCTGTCGCCCGTGCTTCGTCGATACTGTCCAACATGGGCTTTACGCCGGTCGCGGGAAAAAACGTGCTCGGCATTCACGGCTATCTCGCCGGCAACGATCAGTCTCGCGCCTGGGATTTCAATGACTTCATCAATAATCATTCGGTGAGAGGTATTTTTTGTATTTCAGGTGGATACGGATCCCTGCGCATTCTCGATCTGATTGATTACGATGGACTCAAGGCAGATCCGAAAGTTGTTTTTGGCAGCGATGAGAACACCTCGCTTCTGCTTGCCATTCACAAAATGACTGGGCTTGTCTGTTTCCACGGTCACAATCTCGATAACGTCAACACCCAAACAGTGTTCGACGACATTGCGCGGGCCGTAACAACCACCAAAGTGATACCGCCGGTAGAGACGGTCGCCTCATTTCCTAGCGGCTTCGTTTATGCACCGGTAAATGCGACGGTAGAGGGTCTCACCCTAGGAGGCAATCTCTCGGCCCTGTTTTCTCTGATGGGAACCAGGTATCAACCTGTTTTTAAGAATCGCATCCTACTTTTGGAAGAGAAGAACGAGCGTCCGGATGTTTTAGATCGCCTTCTCGTCAGCCTCGATCTCTCAGGTGAGCTCAAAAAAGTCGGAGCACTACTCTTCGGACAGTTCGATAACTGTGGAATCCGAGGTGCTTACAGTATGCTTTCTGTCGAAGAGCTTTTTGACAGGAAGGTGCAAGATCTAAAAATTCCGTCCTGCTTTTCGATGGCGTTCGGCCAAACACAGTCATGCCGCGTCGTACCTCTGGGCGTGAAAACCATGGCGCAGACTGGTAGAGGGCAAATCGAGTTCCTCGAATCCGCCCTCGCGCGCTGATGAGATGAAGACAGAGCTGGTTAGAGGAACACCAACTTGAATGTAGCCGATTTTGCTCGGTGCCGACGAGACTTTGGCGGTCCCAGCCGCTGTGTTGTTCCGGCAGCTGCGCTGTCCCGGCAGTTTCCTGCTGCCGCATATTCCACTGCAATTCGCATGCAACGCTAGGACTGACTATGACCGAATACTTCTTTGGTTAGCGTGCATGATTTCTGGCTGTAGCAGCGTTAAACGTTGCCTTCTGCCAGAAGTTGGCGGGCCTCTTCGATCTCTTTCATTTTGACCTTATCGACAACTGGATAGGCCAAGTTCATTCGACTCATGGTGTCCGCTATGGCACCAGCAACTACTAGTCGTGTATACCATTTGTTGTCGGCAGGCACGATGTACCATGGTGCTGATTTGGTGGCGGTTGCTCTGATGGCTTCTTGATACGCTTTCATGTAATCGTCCCAAAAACGACGCTCTGAAAGATCCGAAGATGAGAATTTCCAGTTTTTCTCGCTTCTGTCTAGTCGAGCCATGAATCGCTTCTTCTGCTCGGTCTTCGACACGTTGAGGAAGAACTTCACGACGACTACGGCATTGCGCGTCAGGTAGCTCTCGAAATTGGCGATATCTTCCAATCTGTCCCGCCAGATATCTTTAGTAATCAGTTCGTCTGGAATACGTTGATGGGCGAGGATCTCTTTGTGCACTCGCACAACCAGAACCTCTTCATAATAGGACCGGTTGTAAATCCCTATTCGTCCGCGCTCAGGCAGGCACCGCAAGTAGCGCCACATGTAATCGTGGTCGAGCTCTTCAGGCGAAGGCTGTTTAAAAGAATAAACCTGGCACCCTTGTGGGTTGATTCCAGACATTACATGTTTGATCGTGCCGTCCTTGCCGGCAGCATCCATCGCTTGAAAAACAAGGAGCATGGCATAGCGATCCTGCGCATAAAGCATGTCTTGCTGGATCTTAAGCAGCTCTATACCCTCGGCGAGTAGATCTTTTGCTTCCTGTTTTTTCTCGTTGGAAAAGGGACCGGTGTTGCTTGGATCGAAATCGGAGAGCTTGAACGATTTACCGTTAGTCACCTTATACGGTGCCACGAAGTCGTGAATCTTGGTGAATTTTTCTTTGTTATTTTTCGGAACCATAGCTCCCTCGCTTTGTAGGACCCCGGTAGCTTTTTAGTCGGAACCATCCGTCAGAAGCATTGTCTCGAGATTGCTTCGATCGCCTGATCTGATGCTCTCCACTGCGAATGGGATGAGCCTTTTCAGGTCACCGGCTACGATACCGGATTGCCCCAGCTCTTGCGACAGAATGTCTCCAGCTCGACCATGAATATAGACTCCACATGCGGCTGCCTGAAAGGGATCTACCTTTTGAGCAAGCAGTCCGCCGATTATTCCGGACAAAACGTCCCCTGCTCCAGCAGTTGCCATAGCTGGATTCCCTGTCGGATTGATGAAGACTTCACCCTGTGGATTTGCAATCACGGACATTGCTCCCTTCAAAACAACCACGCAGTTGAATTTTTTCGCGGCATCGATCGACTGATTTATACGATCGGATTGGACCGTAGCCACATCGCAATTCAGAAGACGGGCGAGCTCTTTCGGATGCGGAGTCAGTACGAAGGCGCCTTCATTGTTCTGAAAAATGGAAGGCTTTTTCGAAACTGCATTTAATCCATCGGCGTCGATCACGCAAGGACAATCGATGTTGCCAATTAGTGTTTCTACCAGCGCGATGGTGTCATCATTCAGACCAAGTCCCGGACCCAGTACTATAGCACTGGCATTTGAAATGTGACCCTTCATAGCTTCGTATGCGTCATGGCTCAAGGTGCCGCTTTGATTTTCCGGCATCGGTCTGTAGATGATTTCTTCTGGAGGCAGAAAGTTGACCAGCGACCTGGGAGCGGCAAGGTAAGCCAAGCCCGCGCCTACTCTGAGGGCGCTGTGTGATGCGAGCATAGCGGCACCTGCCATGCCCGGGCTACCTGCGATCAGCAGTACATGGCCGAATGTACCCTTGTGGGAATCGCTGGGTCTGAGTGGAAGTATTTCGCGCGCGATTTCAACAGTGAGTAGATTTATATCCGGCGAACCTTCCGGCAATTCCGGCAATCCGATGTCGCAGATTCCGAGATGACCGGCAAGCGTCGCTCCTGGATGAGTCAACAAGCCGGGCTTGAGGTACCCGAACGAAATCGTCTTATCCGCTCTGACCGCTGCGCCCATAATTTGACCGGTATCGGAGTTGATACCACTGGGAACATCAATGGATAAGACACGCTTGGCGCTTCTGTTAATGGCGTCGACAACGCGCTTGTTCAATCCATCCAGAGGCTGCGTCAAGCCGGTACCGAATAATGCGTCGACGATCAAAGCCGCTCCATCGAAAATTTCGTCCACGTCTGGATCTGATCCGGACCCGGAGTCATCAGTATCGATATGCTCGTCGACCAGTTGTTCATGGAGTACTCTGACCGGTACTTGAAGCGATTCTAGAATAGTTTTATTGACCGAGCTTTCGCGAGTGCGCATCTGGGGCGAGGGCAAGGACTTTGGCGTATCGGTTTTGGAGGTCGGCTCGGCTTCTACCGCTGCGGCTGTTGCCTGCGATGTGCTCGACTTGGGCGTTGCCGCGCTCGTGCCAACGGGCTCTTTTGACGTTACGTCTTCTGTGTGTTTTCTCTCCTGAGCAACAAGCCAAACTTTGACCGGCACTCCCCATAGTGTCAAATATCGTGCAACAACCAATCCATCGCCGCCGTTGTTGCCTTTGCCGCAGACAACGACGACTTCGCCGGGATTTTCCTGCCACATTCGTAACGATTTGATGGCGGCACCACGGCCGGCTATCTCCATGAGCACCTGACCCCAATGCTCATCGCACTGATTGATCCAATTTCTCTCCAGATCTCTTATTTGGGCGGTGGTTGCAATGCGCATCTCAAAATCAACTCGACAAGAGGTTCCAATTCTAATTGAAGCTTGTAATTGTCCCGTTGATCGAGTCCGATCTTCAACCTGTGTTGCATTATTTATATCTGCTATCTGGAGCGTGCCGCGTCGACGACGACGCAACGCGCGAAGTGCTCGCTCACTTTCTCTTCCAGCGGTGGTACAGCAGGAAGGCAGCGCTCTTCCACCAGTGGACAGCGGTCGGCAAATCGACAACCGGGCGGAAGGGCGATCAGGCTTGGCGGCTGACCTTCAATGGGCTGTAACTTGATGGTATCCGGTCTCGGGACAGAGTTGAGAAGACCCACGGTGTATGGGTGTTTCGGATCGCGAAACAGATCCTTCACTTCGGCGTATTCAACAACCGATCCTGCGTACATAACTGCCACATGTTCGCACATCTCCGCCACTACACCCAAATCATGGGTGATAAGCAAGATAGACATACCGCGATCTCTTTGTAGCTCACGCAAGAGATCGAGAATCTGCGCCTGAACAGTGACGTCCAGGGCGGTCGTAGGCTCGTCGGCGACGAGAACAATCGGATTGCATGACAGGGCCATCGCTATCATTACGCGCTGACGCATGCCGCCCGAGAATTGATGTGGATAGTCGTCGACACGTTGATTCGCTTGCGGAATGCGCACTTGCTCCAGTGCCTGTATGGCTCGTTTGCGCGCTTCGGCACGTCCGACTCTCTGGTGCAGTTCTATGGCTTCGACAATCTGAGCCCCTATCGTATACACCGGATTTAGAGAGGTCATGGGATCTTGTGGAATGAAAGCGATCTTGTTACCGCGCACAGAACGCATTTGCGCCTCGGTCAGGCTCAAAAGATCTTGCCCCTCGAGGATGATGCGACCGCCTACAATCTCTCCGGGTGGTGGCACAAGCCGAAGCATGGAAAGAGATGTAATTGACTTCCCGCAACCGGATTCGCCAACTACGCCAAGCACCGAGCCCCTGCCGATTGAAAAACTGACGTTATCGACTGCCTTGACAAGCCCTGCTTCGGTGTGAAAGACAGTTGATAATTGTTCTACGCGAAGAATCGATTCCACAACAGTAATCTTTCAACAAAGTTTTGAAGAGGCAAAGTGACAGGTGCGGTTATCATGTCAAATTCGCAGGTGGCGGTCAATTAATCTTGGGCATTTAGCCTGGAATGTCAGTGTACATGAGCCTTCACCGCACGTATCATTTTTGCGCTCTGTTTGGATTGAAAGTAGACGGTCACAATTCTGGTCTAACCTGGTTAAATGGTAGAGAAGGGTATATTCATCTATGTCCGATCCAAGCCGCGAAACAAAAGATATTCATGTGCTTCAACTCCTTACCAAACTGGTGAAGGAGACTGATAGGCTCGTCCGTCTGGCTGATGACATCGACACCAATGCTACTTCGCCGCAGGCGAAAGCAGCCTTCAACATTATCGGGTCAGAAGTGAATGGCATACTTTCGACGATCAAGAATTCTCTTGATCCGCTTTATCGACTCTATGAGCTTGATCCTGGAATGCGCCAGTTGGTAGAAAATCGGCGCACTCAGTCGAGCGCCTGCGTAAACGACGAAGAATGACCAATCGCAAAATTTAACTGCTAGAATGCTGCGCGTTCTTGCTCAGGCAACGCTGTAGCTGTTGTGGCACCCAGGACTGATGTTAGCTTAGGCTCATTTTGCGAGCTTCTCACCGCAGCCTTCATTGCCAGTAAAACCGGCTTGAAGTGGTGGCGGCGCATCTCAGCATACGTTTTCTCGAACTTCCAGTGGTCGACCAATTGACGATAGATGCCTACCGCAACACCTGTCCTGTCAGCACCCTGGCGGCAGTGGACGAAGACTGGTTGCATCTTCTTGTCGACCATAACCGACAATACTTTGCTCAACACTCCTCTGTCCGGATCGGAAAAGCCCATCGGAATATGGACATACTTCAATCCCAATCGCTTTGCGACCTGTTCTTCCTTCCTTTGTCCAGCGCCATCCATGCGAAGATCGAGCACTGTTTTTACTCCGGAATTTGCAAGTATGATCAAATCCTTTTCTGATGGTAAGCCACCACGAAGAATACCGTCGTTGACCAGATCGAAATTCGAAATTGAATTTCCGGAAAGAGTGCTTTTATTTAAAACAGATAGAGGCGGCTCGACCAGCGACTGACTCAGTACCGCCAATGGTGCCACTGCCGAGGTGATCACCAGCGCCATATTCGCCAAGAAAAGATGGTTAAACCTTTTTATTGTTATCAAGTGGTCCCGCCAATCTTAAATAATAGAGAGGATTCAACAAAAGAAACGCGCTCACCACCAGTCGTCAAGAGGAGATGGCGTGCCTACTTAAGGGAATCTGTCGATGGTATCACCAAGCCTCCTACTTTGGAACCGTATATGTACTGCATATGTTCTGCTTTCTTAGATGCGGCTAACCGAGCAGTTGCGTTTTTGCCCAACGAGTTCAACGAACATGCAGCACGTTTTGAAGAATAACTTTTATTTGGTGTTCAAATGAGATTGAACGGATCTGGTATCAGAAAGTCCGTGCAGGTTGCAGGCGTGATACTACAGGCAGTGTCCAGCTCTTTGAACTGGAAAAAAGCTTCCATTATTAGAGTACAGATGCCGCGGGTGAGAATTTCTTCCGCCGACAACTGTTTGGCGCGAAGTTTCGCAATGCAATTTTGAGTGGAAACTTAGTAGACCGTTCTGCGTCTACCATCAAAATCTAGAAAGAGGAAAGTGGTTTTGAATTGCCGAATAACCGTTGTAGCCGTCATCAAGCATTAGTCAACCTGACAAGCATCAATGTAGATGGATCCGAAGCAAATTATGGGGTATATAAATGGTAATGACAGAATGCCCGAGAACCCCAATATAAGCAATAGTAAAGAAATCCTAAATATCGTTAATAGAACGGAACATTTTAGCTCTCGAATTGTCTTATTACCTATGCACTGTATCGGGCAAAACCTCGAAAAAGAGGTGGCACGAGACAAGGCGAGAATCGCACAAGAAGGAAAGAATCAAGCCTTCAGGAGGCTCTATGGGACACCCTAAGAAACTGGAAATCATGGACAATGGACTGACTCCAATACAAGCCTATGCCGGCGGCAGATCAGGTTCAAGCAAGCGTTCGAAGGGCGGCAAGAAAGATCGACGACTTAAGGCCGTAGGCTCGGATTGCTCCGATGACGACGGTGGATTCATCGGCGACGAGCCGCTTGATGCAGATCCGGCCGATGAGATTCTTGGCGATGTAGAGCTTGATTACGAGAGTGAAGATTCTGAGGCTGAAGGAGCCGTGCTGTATAAGGCAAGCGCTTCCGGCGTCCCTGATTCAATCAAAAAGTACTTCTCCGAAATCGCCAAGCACGACCTTCTTAATGCAAAGGATGAGCAAGATCTGGCAAAGCGCGCCAAGGCCGGCGACACGAAAGCGCGAGCCCTGCTCGTAGAAAGCAATTTGCGCCTGGTTGTCAGCGTCGCAAAGCGTTATCTCAAACGTGGAATGGCCCTGCAGGATCTGATTCAGGAAGGCAACGTAGGACTCTTACGTGCCGTCGACAAATTCGATCCGTATAGAGGTTTCCGATTCTCAACTTACGCGACCTGGTGGATCAAGCAAGCGATCACGCGTGCTATCGCCGATAAATCGCGCATGATAAGGCTTCCTGTTCATGTCAACGAGCTCCTTGCCAAACTCCGAAAGGAAGTGCGTCGCCTGAGTTCTGCACTTGGTCGTCCGCCGACTATCGACGAGCTTAGTCTCGCGACTGGCGTCAGGAAAGACAAGCTCCTTCAGGTGATGGAGACGTCACGCGATCTGCTGTCTCTAGACAGCGCGATCGGAACGGGTTTCGACAGCACGTTAGGCGATCTCCTCGAGGACGATGTCTTGCCTGCTCCAGTAGATACCGCCACAATGAATCTTCTAAAAGAAGATGTGGATGGCCTATTGACCTGTTTGAACGATCAGGAAAAATCGGTGATCGACATGCGATTTGGACTTAAAGACGGCACCGCAAGAACGCTATCGCAAGCCGGACAGGTGCTTGGTATAAGCAGAGAGCGCGCTCGCCAGATTGAAGCCAAAGCAATTCGAAAATTGCGAAATAGCAAAGTGACCAGCGGACTGAGAGCATATCTCAACTAGCCTGCTAGAATACGACCTGTTTGATTGGCATCATTTCGATGTAGTCATCATATAGGTGGGTTCAATTGGTCACACACCCCCAGGATTCAGCAAATCAGAAATACAAGAGACGCAGCCGACAGGCGTTGCGTTTAATGAAAGTTCTGTTGCGGGAATTCCGGGGGTTTTTAATTTGTGCCTGTCTTGGATTCACCATATCTGTATTGTGTTTGTATTCGTTCTATCCGCGCGATCTCGTGCCCGGCGGCAAGCTCTCATTGCTTCAGACCGCTTACTACACAGTATTGATGACTTTCTTCGAGACTCCGCTTGCGTATGTCGAAGATTGGAGACTGGCACCGATATTCTTCTTGCTTCCGGTTGCCGGTCTGGTTACTATTGCCGAAGGCGTGGTTCACTTAAGCCATTTATTGTTTCAGAGAAAAAGATTCTCCAAAGAATGGCAGCAGATGATAGCAGAGACTATGGACGATCACATAATTGTATGCGGTTTAGGTAACGTCGGAGTTCGCGTCGTTGAGCACTTGCGTAACATCGGCGAAGAGGTCGTTGTTATCGAATGCAATAAAGACAATCGCTTCGCATATGAGGCCTCTGGATTCAACATGCCGGTCTTGAGCGGTGATGCTCGAGATCAAACAATTTTGGAGACAGCATCATGCCGAAGTGCCAAGGCAATTATTGCGGTGACGGATAATGATCTCGTTAACCTGGAAGCCTGCTTGACGGCTCGAGAGTTGAATCCGGGAATCCGCGTCGTTCTTCGAATGTTCGATCAAAAGCTTGCCAAGAAAATGGCCAAGGTTCTCAATTTCGAGGGAGCCTACAGCTCGTCTGCGAAGGCTGGTCCACTGTTTGCGCAGGCCGCCATTAGCGGACATATCTTAGATTCCTTCGAATTCGCAGGCACCATCATCAATGTTGTTCAGATCGTCGTCGAGCCAAACACAGCATTGGTTGGGCAGACCATAGACGAATTGAGGGAGCGCCACGAAGTAACCGTATTGCTTCAAGAAAAAGCTGGTGGCGCTCTCGACTGGAATCCGGCTCCGGCCAACACGCTTGCGGTTGGAGACAAGCTTCTCATAATGACCGATCCGGATGGGTTCAAGAGGCTTGAGCCTGCTACTCGCAAGATTAACTTGCCGAGAGAATAGGCGCGAGAGGATCGATGTCTCGAGGTTGAACGTGTTCGGAACCGGGGCGATAGCCGATATCCCGACGATTCCAGCGGGAGGACGGTGCGGAATTGCTCGATGCCGGCGCTCCGCCTCGCTTATTTCGCTAGTAAGAGATGCCGATTTTGCGCCTTACTACGATTGAAGAGATGCGTTTTTGCGGCTTGCTTCGATTGTGTATATCGACACGATTTTGTGAGCAATCAGAGTCGTCGCCTAAATCAAGCCCAATCTGATTCTTATTACCATGATGAAAACCGTGGTCAGGATCAGCACCGGAAATAGTTTGTTGGTCTGAAGATCTTGATGAACAGCTGCCATTCCAATCAACTGCAAGCGCATGGACAGAACAATTGAAATGAACAGAGTCAAATAGCCGGGAATTGGTGTGCCGAGAAAATTGAGCTGGATTCCGGCAATTATGAGCGCCGCCTGACTATAGGCAATCACCCTGAAGTTCGCCTCGAACGGCTCCTGTGATCCCATCATTCCGTAACACTTCCAGGCCGAAAAGCTGAGCATGACTGCCGAGATAATCGCACCGATTGCGAATTGAAGGGTGATAAGTAAGTTGAAATTGATAAAGCCGGCAAGCAATCCGCTTCCGACGGCGCAGATGACCATGAAAATAGCGGGCTCCGCTATATTGCCCCGCAGCGGCATAGCGTTAAAGAACTCATTGGGGGATTGGAGGATCTCACGGATCTGGTACATCGCGAACATGAGTGTCCCTCTGGTCTCGGGCGTTATCAACTTATCGAGACTGGGAAATTGTTGCGGCTCTGTAGCCTTCGTGAAATCGTCTCCTCGATCGGGTTCTGAGAATCGTCGCCTTTTGGGCTTGGGCGAAGCTTCTTCTGGTCTGGTCTTGTTGGATGGTGGCGCGTTGCCTTCGATCTTCGGGCGATCTTCAATCAAATTGAGTCTGTTAGTAAGCGGTGGTGGTGGCGGCGGAGGTTCGACTGCCGGCTGAATATTAGGATTGATTTGTTGGTTGGAATGGTCAAACTGGTGCGTTGAAGGCAAATGAGCCGGTCCCCACCCGTCGGGCTGCTGTGTCTGCACTTCCTGAGCTGGTAGTTGTGCCTCTGGACCAGGTCCTTGTGGCGAATTCGTTTGGTAGAAGGACTGGAATGTAGAATCTTTTTGAAAAGCTCTGTTGGGCTGATCGATCGGACTGTCACCACCGAAGAAAAATGCTTGTTCGGCTGTGAGTCCACCACCACCGAGTACATTTGGATGGGACTGAGATGAACCTGCACCGGTAGGTCCGGGAGTGGCACCAGATGCGGTGCTTTCAGAAGCGCTGTCAAAGAATGCATACGGGTCGTTGCTTCTTGATTGCTTGGGTTGAGCCTGGGGACCGTCGAGGAACGTGCTAAAGCTGTAACCTTTCGACTCTTGCCGCTCCTCGGGAGGCAGAGCCTGAGCCTGACTGGTGTGATTACCAGGTTGAGCAATTCTACCTGATTGATCGAAAAAGTCGTTGGGTCCGCGAGAAGCGGAGGGCAACGCGGTTGCCATAACCTCACCGGAGGGTGGCATTGAGGAGCCATTGACTGGTGGAACCTGCTCATCCTCTCCCGTGTATTGTGACGATCGGTACTCAGGCTGTTGTCCTCCGGTCACCATTAGATCGGATGTTTGTTGCGGCGGTGGGACGTCGATTGAGACTTGAAAAAATTCCTCCGGAGCAACTCCGAGTTCTGCGGCATTGGACATCAGCGGCGGACCAAAGTCGGGAGTCGTTGGCACTGATTGCCGCTCCTCATCGTGGTTGTTCGGTAGACTATTCGGATCGGTCATTTGTCTCTGGCTGAACCTCTCCAATAATTGAATATCTCAGCAATGTTATCCGTCAACTTCCGGGTTTTCACAACGGGCACCTCAGAATTGTTCATAGCCTTTTAGGTTCCTTCGGCGTCGAAAATGGATGTTTCCCAATGTAGACTTCACGACGATTTTTGTCACTACTCATTGTGCTTCCGGCGGCGGAGTTCAAACTCCGAAGACAACAGTAGCCGGAGCTGACGACGCGGCTAAACTCACACATCACTCTCACCGGTTTACCACTCCCACTTGGAAGTTTATACATTTCATAGGGAATTTTCTGCATTAGCTACGGATCGACCATCCTGACAGCCCATTGCCTGCTTTGATCACATAATCAGAACATGCCATTTCGTTGTATACCCGCATTAGCCGGTATCTACGCTTGGTTGTCGTGGCCTGCAAAATCCGCTCGAATGGCGCCTGATTCTGATTCAGAGGCGCATTCCGAGCGGATGTCGTGTCGTGTGTATCAGATTCTAGTTCCGCTCTTTCAGTTCAGCTTCAGCGCGCAACCAGTCGATAACGTCGTAGCCGTGTTCGCATCCTCGCTCCAGCCACAGTAGGTAAGCGCGAGCGGCGATGTGATCGAGAGTGATTTGCTTTTTCGGCTCTTTGACTGCAGGAGCAGTATCAAGTGTGATGTCGATTTTCACCGCAGGTGCTTCCAATACGGCAGCCTTTGGGGACGTCACAGTTGCTTCGACTTCGACCGACGCCTCGGGCTTTTTGAGTACAGCTTTTGTGGTCGTAGTTTTTGTCGAGTTGGTGCCAGCTTTGGTTTGCTTGGCGCTGGATTCCGTTTTCTTCGTAGCCATGTCATTCCTCCTGCTGTTTGAGTCAATGTCAGTGACAGGTGCCTCAAAAGTTGATACAGTCTATCTCAGTCGACTTGAATCTTTCGCCTGCTTGTTACGCTTCGTCAAAAGATCAAAACTGCTTCACGATCTTAAAACTCGACACCTGCATCCGTGAGGCAGCGTCGAATCTGGGGCAACGCTTCTCTGGCTGCTTGTTCGCCTCTCTCGATGGCAGTTACGGCGTCTCTTTTTTTAGTAGACAATAGACCGATGCCATTAACGTCCGGATGAATAATCGCACACGCTTTATTGAGGTGCTCGCGATCGAGCAGTTCGAGTTGCATGGTCACAACACGTGAGCTGACACTGCCCATCCTTCGAAAAGTCTTCAGTGGGACTCGCTCCATACGCTCGTCGACATTGACAGCGATGATAATATCAGCGCCTAATTCCGTCGCCTGCTCAACAGGTACATTCTCCAGCACGCCACCATCTACGAACAACTGATCGTATATTTGCACCGGCTTGCGCAGACCAGGTACGGCAGAGCTAGCCTGCATCGCATAGCTGAGCCTTCCGCTCGTGATGACGTGCGGCTGTCCATCGGTGAGGTCTACTGCCACAGCAGCATACGGGATAATCAAATCTTGAATATGTTTTTCATTATCCGGAAGCTTCGAATTGAGGAATCTGCGAAATCTAATTCCCCAATACAGCCCATCGTAAGGGTGATAGACCAGTCTCGGCATGGTCATTATCGGCACTGTTATCAATCGTACAAGCAGAGGCACCGTCATGTAGGCGCGCATGAGAGAGCGATCGACGAACATTTTTTCAATTCTTTCAAGAGGAAGCCCAGCGCAATAAAAGCCGCCTACGATTGCTCCCATACTGGTGCCGACAACCAGGTCTATAGGGATTTTTTCTTCCTTCAGAACCTTCAGGACACCGACGTGGGCTGCTCCGCGCGTGCCACCACCGCCGAGGACAAGCGCGACTCGCACTTTTCGATTGCTTGATGAAGAGACATTGCTCTTTTGCTCTTCGGCCGCACTCTTCGTGACACTGCCTTTGGTGATATCCGGATCTTCCGCGCGAGCGGATAGACCCTGGCTGAAATCGAATACGCCCAGAGCGCTTGCCGCCACGATTACCAATCGTAGCTTCAACAAAGAAGGTCTCCATAACATAGACATGACTTACTCACCAGCCCCAATAGCATTCTACTCTCATTGCTCTGATTCAACCAGAGAGAGTTTTAGTTAACGGATTAGTCAGCTTCGAGAGGTTAGGATTTCAGCTCCGGCAATAAATTATGACGTGTACGGAGCATCAGCGCCTTGTGCACGGCTGGTTGTTGTTGGGCGATTGCCACAGAAGGTTTACTCTAGATCAAGAACAGCGCTTCGCGCTTGCTGCAGCACGACTTCTGATTGCCTTTGCTGACCGCGCTCTCTGAGCTTCTTGGCCAGGGCACTATATACGGTGAATGCGGAGAACCTATCAGCCAGTCGAGTCAACCGCCGCCTGACTCGAGCGGCCAGATTGAGGTCGTCTCGTACAATCAGAAAGTTACTGTAGTCATGCAAAAACAATGCATAGGCAGATATAACCCGAGCCGATTTGATTGCTAGATGCGGCTTCACTAGCATCCAATTACGAAGCGCTACCAGGTAGAGTCGACCGGCGCGCTCGAGCTTGCCGGCACTAATACATAAGAAGGCGAGGTCGGTTGCTGCTTCAGCGATGTCCTCAGGTTGCTTGGAGAGCATGGCACGCTCGAACTGCTGTTGAAAAAGACATGTGGCGTGCGCTTGGTCGGCACTGCGAAGAGCCTGGCGACCCAAACCGGCAAGGCTCCATTCGGTGCGAAGCGGCTTGCGCGCTAACGCTCTTGAATCTGCCATAAGCGTTTCGCTCCGCTCGTCTGCTACCGTCACTGGTGCCGCTCGAACCGCTCGCTGAGAGCCTATCTGGGCAATATAAGGTAGACACTTGATTGCGGCATCTGTGTTGGTATCAAAAGACATATATTGGATCCATCCTGCTTATCAAGAACTCCCCGACTTCGGGCTATTGTCGATAAAGCTGGTTGTCAGTAGTAGCGGATAAACCCTAATATTTTTTCGTCAACGCTCAAAATATCTATAGCTCGGTATTTCGAGTTTTTCTCAACGCTTCTTGACTTCAGGATCGGCAGATTTCTGCTTGTTCCTCACTGACAAAGTATGCATAATGGCTTGGGAAGTCGTTGATCTCCTACTATCTCCGTCATCTATATTGTAGAAGTCCGGTTGATATACCTAGAAATTGAGGTGCCCCATGGGCCTTTTACTGTTCTACAAAACCGTTACCAGCTCACCAAAACGAGACATGGTGTCGAAGCGTCGCACAGAAAGCCTCGACAGTATTCCACGTCCGGAAGACAGCACTCAGCTATCGAGAGGCTATCGAGAGTTGAGCAAAAACAAGACTCTCGCCGGTCGAGAGGCCGCGCGTCAGTTCAATAATGAAGATCGCGATTGTCAGCCCAATCGCTTGAAGATGGTTTCGCGCCTGAGGCATAAAGAGAAGTTTTTGATCTGGCGCCACGTCATGATCGATCTCTCCCGATATGCGCTCACTGGATTTAATAAGTTCAATCCGGCCCGAGTTCTGGTGCCGGATCCGTACGAAGTAACCAACAGCGCCGTTCGCTTCAAGAAGTAAGTGTAGAAATGCGGTGCCACTCTATACGGTGACGCCGTTTTACACCAGATAAATCAGACTATCAACAGCGACAGAGTGTCATGGCGCTGTTTGCTTTTGTTGTGCGTGATTTCAAACAACTCGAAATTTTTCAATGAGTCGACTATAATGCCGTGCGAATCATTGACGCTGACTACGATTCCAATTGTTTCCCAAAAGCAATCGCTCTATTCTGTGGACTGAATCCAACATGAAATAGAAGGCAGCGGACATTTCGTCCGGCATGAAGGTGATTAGCATCGCTAGCACGAATGCCAGTAACGAGCTGTAGAAGAGTATGCAAGGAAGAATGCTCATGACCTGGATACCTGATTCCGCTCGAGAGCCGAGTTAACAACTGCGTAGTCAGTAGGATCTCATCACCACGGTTAACGAGCGGTTAAGGAGTTGACTTGTGTTACATCAGAAATATTTTTGTTCAGGCTTCAGTGGTCGCACTTGCAGAGTCCACGATTCTTCCAGTGGACGGCAACTAAAGTGAGGTTGCCAATCGTCAAGCATATGAGCTCGCCCTTTTCACCGAAGAACTGATGCCCGGCTGCTACGGCAAATGTGACGAGTCCTAGACCGAGAATCATTCCGATCAAAATCTCTTTTCTCTTGTGCTTCACATAACCAGGAACAATTGCGAACAGGGCGAAAAGCCAGATAAAGGAAGCGATGATCAGGTGCGACTCGTGGGTCTCCAGAAATTGCAGACCCAGCACCGGAAGAAAGGCGATAACGAACGGCATTGCCAGGCAGTGGACCAGGCAGAGAGCAGAGGCAAAAATTCCGAGATTGTCCATCGACGTAATCGCTACATTGATGACTTCGTCTTGATGAGCGCCTGCTTGCGTCTGAGCTTCTGATTGGTGGTCCTCAGAACAGCAACTGTCATGGGCGGCATTGTTGTTGATAGTCATCATTCACCAATTAGAAATGAAATCCATTTCTATTGTGCGGCAGGAAACGACATTTGCCAAGGTTAATAAAATTGAGATTCTATAAAAGATTATGCCGTACTTAACCAAAAGCTACTTCGTGAGGCACCCTTTGCAGGTTCCGAAGATTTCGAGAATGTGACCTTTAATCTGAAATCCGTATTTGTGACGGATTCCTTCTTCAAGTTCCTCAATCAAACACTGGTCGAGGTGGACACTGGACCGGCAGCTTTCGCACACCAGATGGTGATGATGCTCACCTGGCTTGACCAATTCGTATCGACGCTCGCCATCGCCTAGGTCCACCGCCTGGACAAGACCCATGCTGACCAATGACTCGAGTGAGCGATAAACGGTCGTCAGCCCAGGCGCCTTGTCGTCCTCTCCGCGCATGCGTCCGTGGATGTCCTGGGCGCTTGAAAGATCGTGTGCGTGCTCGAGTACCTCGAGAACCTTCTTGCAGCCTTTGGTGAGCCTCATCAATTTACTCCGAAGGATGCTGAGTACCGCTGAAATTGAGCTTACACAGCTTGATCCGATGAATTCTTGGTCGACATTCTAACAAGGAAGCCGATGCATGTAGCATTTTAGACCGAACGGCTCGGGATTTCATTTGGGCTGTCTGATTTTTTTGAGAATATGACGGCAGGTGGAAACATCCTGCAGCGAAACTGTGAATTGTGAATCGACTGAGTGTTATTTGACGGATGGATGATGGGCAAGCTGTAACTATATTAGAATTCTAGGAACCGGAAAGGTATCCCAGTTCACCCGGCTCGCCACTATTAAAGAGATAAGCGGTCACGAATGAAACAGGATAAGGACAATTTCGACAATGAAGAAAAGTTGAAGCTGGACTCTTCGTTTCAAATGACTTTTAAGACAACTCATACAAACTCTGGAAAAGATCCGGATAGCAACCGCACCAGCTTCTGAAGTTTGGCGCAACCCTGGTCCATCGGCTCGAGCTGCCGTGGCTGATGCAACGACGAATCCTCCTGGCGGTTGGCATGCGCCGCACCACCCCTGGTTGCTTGGTAGTCATGGTGGAAAGAAAAAACCTCTGGCTGTGCACCTCAGGACGACGCCGTCGACGATTCCGCAAGGGGATTCGTCCTCATTCAAGTCTCAACCGAGTCTCGAAGTATTGCGGAAGATCACTGCGTCAATTCGAGAAGAAATCAATCCGATAAAGCGGGACGCAATGTCTCCTCAGGACATCAGCTCCCGCGTCGATGAATCGGACGGGGGAAATACACCTTTTACTTCAGACTCCTCACAAGAAGACTCCATCAACTACTCGATCCCCGATAGGGCGCTTCAGAACAACGAGGATGAGCCACTGTTCGCACCGACCGTCGAAGTCTCACAAGCTTCCGTACCGGCGGCGGAAACAGTACCAGAAGAATCCCCTGTCTCGGACGAGGCTGAGGAGCGTTTGCACACGGCGATGGAGGCAAATTCGTCTCCTAAGTGGACCCCGCCTGGATTGAAGAAAACGCCGATTGTTGGTCATAAGAGACCGGATCCTGAGTCTTTGAACCCGCGCCGGGAGAAGGAGCCGGAGAAGGAAGAGGAACATTCGAGTGCGACTGTGGGCTTGCCCCTCGGACGTCCTCCTCAAGACAAGCCCTTGCAACACGGAGAGATTGAACACCAAGATCCTCCTCCCGAGCAAACTTTGAACACTCGCCCGGAGCAACCTCTGATGCGAGCGCTATCGCCAGTGCAACCTCTACCCGAGCATTCGCTGCCACCAGAGTCGAGTAACGACATTCCTCTGTGGGATGACTTTCCGGCGACGGTGCACGGGATCAACGTTGCTCCGACTCCTTCGTCAATGCCACCAGCGCGGCTTTTGTCTGGTCCAGTCTTTGCTGTTAGCTTACCGATAGAGGAGCAGCAGTCGGCTTCCGCCTCTTCCAGTGAGGATAGCGAAGCACCAAGGAAGGTGCGTAAATTGTCCTCTTACATCGACAAGCAAATTGCTGGTAGTCGGGCTGACGGGACCAAGACGGACAACCAAGCCGAAACAACAACTAGAGATCAAGAACCAAAGGCTCCGCCGGTTAAATTGATCGCGTTTGTTGCAGTTGCGGTCGTTGTTGTATTGGTTGGCACCACAATTACTGGATGGATGATCGCGACGTCCGGCGTTAACTGGTTATCCAAATCCAGCACTCTCGACTGGAAGCAACTCTCACAGCAAGCTGACGTGGCCATCAGCAATAAAAGCTGGTCTGAAGCGATCGACTACCTCACTAAAGCGATAAGCGAAAATCCGAACCTCGCATCTCTTTATCACAAGCGAGGCTTAGCTCGGTTGCAATTACACGACCAACAATCCGGGCAACTCGCACTGGCAGATTTTGATGCTGCAATCACCAAGAAGTCGGATCTCTGCGAAGCCTATCTAGATCGAGCTGCCGCCCATATCGCGCTTGGTCAGTATCGGCAAGCGATCGATGATTACAATCGATTGATCAAGAGCGGCAAAGACACCAGTAAGGTCAGATTTGGGTTGGCTCTAGCAAAGTACTATTCAGGAGAATATTCCGAAGCCGAGAGTGGATTGCGAAGAATCCTGGAAGACTCGCCAGGCAACCCTGAAGTTGTAATCGCTCTTGGTACCACGATTTACAAGGGACAAAAGAATGAGATTGCCGCGGTCAATCAATATCTGTCCGCGCAGGGACCGATGAAAGACTCGTCCGGCCTAGCACTGCGCAACCTTGCGATTCTGGCTTTTGAAAAGGGACCGAGTTATTACAATGAAGCTAGGAAGTATTATGGCGACGCGATTGATATCAGCCCCGGTGACGCTAACCTGTTCAACGAAAGAGGAATATTGCGCTGGTATCAGAAAGAGCCGATTGGTGCAATCAACGATTTCAAGAGCGCGCTGAAGCGCGAGCCGGATTTGTCCTCTGCTCAGGACAATTTGAATTTTGCCTGCAATGAGCTGATCCAGCGCGGACGCCAGAAGATGAAGGATCAACCCAAGTCGCACGTGGGATATGCTCTGGTTGCATTTGGCTTGTCGAAGCTCGATCGTTTTAAAGACGCGCTGTATTATGCGAATGAGGCCATAGCTCTCAACCCTCGCAATGCTGGCTCGTATGAGGTCCTTGGCACGTGCTACAAAGAGCTTGGTTTGTATGAAGATGCGATTGCTCCGCTTAGTGTCGCCATTAGTGTCAGTACCACGAGTGGTGACGCGTACGGGGACCGGGCCTATGCCAGTTATCGAAGCGATCACTATCCCGAGGCTTTGTCAGACGCAGAAAAAGCGATTCAAATCGATAACACACTCACTACGCCCTACACGGTCAGAAGTGTTGTGCTATTGAGTCGCGGTGACTATGAAACGGCCCTGGCCGACAATAATAGGCTTGTCACGTTACAACCGATGAATGCCTCCAACTACAGTAACAGGGCGCTTACATACATAGAAGGCAAGCGAGTCAAAGAAGCGGAGTTAGACTTGCGTAAATCGATTGCGCTCAATCCCAACCATTGGCATGGCTTTATTTGTCTTGGTAGTTTGATGCTGGACCTGGGTAACCATGATGAGGCGCTCAACCTGCTCAACAAAGCGGTGACGATCAAACCTGGTCAAGAAACATACCCGACAAGGATTTTTTTCTTTGAGACCATCAGACAGCTCGACAATGCAATTAGCGACTGCTCCAAACTTCTGACAGCCAACCCTTACAATGAGGGTAACTTCCGCTTGCGAGGAACCGCCTATTCACTGGCGGGAAAGTTCGTTGAAGCTCAGAAAGACTTCGACACTGCGTTAACGCTCAAGGAAGACGATGAAGGTTACTCCGATCGCGCCGCCAGCTACTTGAGGCAAGGCGAACTGGATAAGGCCGACCAAGATGTTCGAAAAGCGCTGACGCTTAATCGTAACAGCGCACCGGCACTGACCAGGCAAGCTTTGTCCTCGATTCTCCAGAAAGACTGGAATGGTGCTGTGATGTCAGCGGACAAAATTGTCAAAACAAAAGGTTGGGAAGACGCGAATAGTTATGCCGCGGTTTTACTTAAGTGGGTAGCACTAAATTACCAGGGCAAGACATTACTCGCGCGCGAAGTCTTGCTCAATTGCAAGAACAATGCCGAAAATTTTCCTTGGCCGACACCTGTGGTCAGGTTTCTACTTGGTGAGATCAACTTCGAGCAACTCAAGAACGAGTCGAAGAATCTCGGCGAACTTACCGATGCGTTTTATTACGGCGGCATGAAGGACTACTTCGCAGGCAAGAAGAGCGAAGCGAAAGAGAAGTTGCGCTGGGTTGTTTCTGATGGACTGATGCTCAATTCCGAGTATTTGCTCGCTCGGAAATCTTTGGAGTGGATGGGGGCTGAGGGGCAGACCAAATGAAAAATCAGTCTCTGAAATCGTGTCTCACCGTCAGGTTGATCGTCCTTTCGAGCCTGGCGCTTCTTGTATTGAATTCGATCCCATCGAGAGCCCAAGAATATGGCAACATAACGCCACCGCCCCCGAGACCACGTCGAGCGTATTCTACTGTCGACACGTATCTGAGGACGCACGAATCAGCTTCGGTTCAAGAAGCTCCTTCGAAGAGACGCAGGACCTACTCCACAGGCAACAGTTATTCCGGCGGCACTTCACTGAGAACAAAGCGCCGCCGAGCTTCCGTAAGAGCAGAACAGAGCAGCTATTCTGATAGATACGAAGAGAATCGTCGACAGAATGCTGTGACAAAGACTCACTCGTCCCGCACCACTGGCAATACCTCGACGTGGTACAACTTTCGTGCGGGGATGGTGGCACCTAAGCCGGGAGAGACCAGTGATGGAAGGAAAGGTGAACGACGAACTTACAGTACGCCATCGACATATCGGAATGTTGAGGAGCAACATGATAAGCCTCCGGCTCCTGAATCATCAAAACGCGAAATGAAGAAATCCGCTAAACTTACAACTAACGACACCCAAAGGGACAGCACAGAAGAATCTAAGACCGAAGTCAGACACGAAGCTTCGTACGATCTATCTGCCGACGTTACGAGCAGCCTGACTTCGACAGCTAGTATCGGGAAGTTCAAATCCTATCCGAAAACCAAAATCGCACCACCTGATGCTAACGTTTTTGATATCCCAAAAGGCAGGCTCACGGAGATTCCACCACCGCAAATGCCGCCACCGCCAACAAGTCTGGGCGGATTCGAGCTATCTTCCAGAAAGTAGCCCCAAAGAATTTCTGGACGCTACGAATGGTGCACCAAACTGTGGTCTAATTTCATTGACCGAAGTAGGACAACATCGTTTTCCAACGATCTTCGAGCAAAGGCTCTTTATCGGAGCGCAGACGTTCGAAGTCCTTGCGGATTGATTTAACCGACTTATATCGTTTACGCGGATCGAACTCGAGCATTCGAAGAATCACCAACTCTACGTTATTTGGTATCTCGTAGCGTCGTCGAAATTTTGCGGGAGCCGGATCGAGGTGCTGATCTTTTACTTCCTGGACAGTTCTTGCTCGATACACAGGCTTGCCAGTTATCGAGTGAAAAAATACACAGCCAAGGTTGTAGATATCGCCGGATACCGTCGGGCATTCGCCTCGCAGCTCCTCCGGACTCATATAGAACGCGTCGTTGCAGGTGTAGTTACGCGAAATTTTCAACGGCTGTTCGATGTTGTTGGACAGGGTGTTAGTGATACTAAAATTGGTGAGCTTTACGATATCAATCTTGTTGTCTTGTTCAACGATACCGACTGTCCTTGGACGCAGATGACCATGGATAACTCCCATCTTATGGAGTTCCTCGAGCCCCTCACAGACCTGTATGAATATCTCGATTGCTCTGGGAAGGTCTAGAAACCCTTCATCCTTAATGAGTGATTCCAACGTCTTTTCCGTCGGTGCATCCACGATTAAATACTTGCTTTTCGTATCCGTCCGCCAATCATAGACAGTAGAAAGATGCGGATGTGTTTCTTGCACGAGAAGCTGCGCTACCTTTTCAATCGGCAGTCCACCGGTTAAACGCGCTACTCCGGTAGTTACGAATCTGATAATGAGATTGGTATCGAGACTGGTGTCACGCACCAGGAATGCTTTTCCATTCTGACACTCTTCGATTCGATGTTTGATTTCGTACAACGCAGGTACGTCAGGATCGAGAATCCTCTCATTGGTCTGTTCCTGTGCCGTCTTACCAGAACACTTCGGACAGAGTGCCGCAAGGTCTGTTTTTTCGTCCAAGTCATCGGCGACGGGCAAAGGCTCATCGCACTTTGGGCAGGTAGCGATGAGTTTGATAGTGGGGGAGTCGTCAGCTGAATTATTCATGGTAACTAGTGAACATTATAGAGAAAATCTATCGTCGACGAACTTGTTTTTGAGAATTACGTTCGGCCTCGACTTCTTAAATTCCGCGAACATCAAGGGAGTGATCGCTCGTGGCGGATAACAAATGGTGAGCTCTCGAAGTGCCCTGATGGCGGCAATGTTTTTTAGTTCCACCGGCGCAATGGGAGAGCCGCTCAAATCTATTGTCTTTATTGGTAGATCTTTTAGTTTATCGAATCCAAAAATACGCGTGTCCCCAACATCGCTTAAAGTCAGTGTGTCCAGGTTCTTAAAATTGGACAACTTCCCGACATCAACTTCCTTTAGTCCGGTACAGTCTTTTAACTCGAATCTCGTTAATCCAGGTAGAGTTGATAGAATTTCAAATTGGTCGGCGATAATATTGCAATCGATGAATGCCAACTCTTCCAGCGACTTGCACTTTTTCAGTTCTGCAAATCCTTCAGTTTCCATTTTGCCGATCTTGATAAGCTTAAGGTGCCGTAGATTTTTCAGCCCTACTATGTGCTTAAACCCAACTGCTGTAAGTGAAGCACAGTGCTTTAAAGACAGTTTGTCCAAAGGCAATTTTTCTAGCGCCGCTAAACCCTCGGATGTCACATGATGGGCGCTGCCGAGCTCCAGTTCGATTGCTTCTGGGTGAAGCTTCGCGAACTGCACCAGGTCCGAATCAGAACTTACGAATCGCTTCGCCGATTTGTATGCCCCTTTTCTTGCCTTGTTCTCTGGTGAACCCGTATTGTCTGCTACTTCGTCTAATGTCCCATCGTCAGCCTTTTCTTTCTCGACGACTTTTTCGACTATGTGTTGCTCTGATGAAGATTCCACTATGAAGTCAACAAAGAAGTACAGAAGGAAGGCTGAGCCGGCGCCGGCAAGGGACAATACTACTATCAAGAGAATCCCGCGATTGTCTTTTTTGTACATCGGACGCGGACTGAAATCTTCTTCTACTTTAGCATTTGCCGCCCTATTCAAATCTACCAGAATCTCGTCTACGGATTGGTATCGCTCCGGAGGCTTTTTCTTCAAGCATCGATCGATCAGAGCTTCGACTTGAGAAGCTTGTGCCTTATTGAGCGATATCACCTTTATCCGAGGAGCTTCGGTCTTCAAGTGCATATCCATGAGACTGAGAATGTTGTCGCTTTCGAAAGGAGGTTCGCCTTTCAGTGCGGTGTACATCAAGCATCCGAAAGAGTAGATGTCGCTTCTCTGGTCTACATTCTTTCCGCGAATTTGCTCGGGAGACATGTATAGAGGTGTTCCGATTCCGACACCCGACATTGTGAGGTCTTGCTCCTCTTTGGTGGATTTTGCCAATCCAAAATCGACGATTCTTGCAGATTTGACTCCGCCACTCTCCACCAGCATTACATTGTTTGGAGTAACATCTCTGTGAATGACCCGCTTCCTATGCGCGTGTGCCAGACCTTCGGCGATCTGAATGAAGATGCCCAGGGCTTCGCCTATCTGAAGCGATTCTACCTTGTATAAATAAGTCGAAAGACTCTGACCGTCTATGTAATCCAATACCATATATGGTTCATGCTTTTCCGTCAGCCCAAAATCCAATATGGTCGAAACGTTTGGATGGTTTAGGGTCGCCGCCATTTTGGCTTCGCGTTGAAAGCGAAGAGATTCGGCTCTTGATGCAGTTCTGTGAAGCTTCTTGATCGCCACTGTTTTGTCTAGAAGGGTATCCAGGGCCTTGTATACGATGCCTGCGCCGCCAGAACCAAGCACCGAGATAATCTTGTATCTGTCGGATTGGATTATAGGAAACTCGTCTTGTCGCAAATCAGTCATTTTCCTTAAGGGATTCCTGTTGCCAGTTACTTTGGTTCGTTTCGAATTACGTTGAGTTTATTTCGTTGATCTTCCTCGTTTCCTTTGAGGTCGGGACCATCGGATATAACACCGAAAGGCAAATCTTCTGCGGACATCTCAGCTTTCGGAATCGGACCTGAAAAAACATAGAGTCGCCCTTTTTTCGGATCTCTCTTCGACTGCAGTATGGCTACGGTCTGCGGAGTAACTTTAGTGCTTCTAACGTCGAGTATGCCCAAACGAGGCATCATATCTACTTTTCGGATGATACTATCGGTAATACCGGTATTGCAAACTTCGAGGCATTCCAACTTGCTGTTAATGACCGGTTCGAGCGCTCCATCCGTGATATCGGTCTGCTCGAGTTTTAGCGTCGTGAGCTTAGGAAGAGAGACTAGTTTTGCGATTCTATCTCTGGTCAACCCGTTACATCCATGCAAGTTGAGATGTTTCAATCCCATCAACTCACAAATAGAAGTGATCGCTGAATCGTCCAACTTAAGACGGCTTAACTCTAGTTGCTCAAGGGTGGAAACACTTCCTAACATGGTCAACGCATTCGCATCAACTTTTTGAGGGTCTTCCAATGACAGCGCCCGCAATGTCTTTATCGGAGATAGTCGCGCAAATAGCTCATCACTTATAACAGGCTCAACAATGACTATCGCCTTGACTCCCGCCCGATCGAGAAGCGCAAAACCCTTGCGCGTTAGTGAATTCCGCATGAGGATCACCTGATCGATCTCCCCATACTTTTTGACGAACGATTTAAGCTCCTTGTCGGTGACGCCATCGCAAACGTAGCTTGCAGTCTGTCTGACGTCGTCTCTGCAAATTCCCACAGTTCCGGCTGGGAATATAGAATTTCCACTTTCCAGACTGATAGGGTTTACTATCAGGGGGTCTATAGCCGCTGGTTTCTTCAATGGTTGAGAAGGTTTCCACCAAACCCAAATCATGGCGACAAAAATTGCACCGATCATTATCCCGCCTATTGCAAAGGGAATTGTTAACGACCTGGGATTTTGTGTTGGTCTGACAGAAGTAGTCTCATCGATCGGGTAGGAGTAGTCTGCAATGGTCGTCGAGGTGCTAGACTTCTCGGACTTCCTCGATTCCTGCTCCGCCTCCAGTTGTTGTTTTAACGTCTCGAATGACTGATATCGTTCCGTCGGGTCTTTCTTCAAACAAACGGCAACAATTCTCTCCATGTTCTCGGAGCATCTGACTCCCATACTTGCCAGCGTTGGTGGTGGCAATTGACGGTGCATCTCTACGGTATCAATAGCGGTTTCACCCAAAAAAGGGACTTGACCGGATAGGACCTCGAATATCAAGCAGCCGAAAGAATAGATGTCGCTTCTTTTGTCAGCCTCAATGCCGATCACCTGCTCTGGTGACATGTATTTCGGAGTACCTAAACCCAGACCAGTCATCGTAAGATGTTGACGATCGTCATCAATGTTTTTTGCCAAACCGAAATCGACGACCTTTGCAATCACTGTCTTCTGGTCGATGGAGTCGCGAACCAGCATTACATTACTTGGCTTGATGTCGCGGTGAATGACATTCTTCCTATGGGCATGTGCAAATCCAGAACAAAGCTGAATCAGCAAGTCTAGGGCGCTATCAATCGGTAGAGGTCCGGTCCGCCTTAATACGGCGGCTAGACTTTCACCACTCACAAAGTCGAGAATCAGATAGGGCTCGTTGCGCGAAGTCATTCCGTAATCTAGTGCGCTGAGTACATTCAGATGGTTGAGCAACCCGACCAACCTCGCTTCTCTCTGAAATCGAATCGCTTGCATCTCATTGGCACTGTCATGCAGCTTCTTGATGGCGACGGTTTTGTCCAGCTTGTTGTCGTAAGCTCGATAGACTGTTCCGCATCCGCCTGCGCCTACGATTTTCTCGAACACATAACGTCCCGAGTCAATATCGGGAAAGTCCTCGGGGTAGGCTTTCGAAGCAGCAGAAGCAACCAGATCGGTTGAATTATCAGAGTGATTGTCCGGCATAGAGCCCTGTTGCGCCAATCGCTAGCATGATGGGTAATTTACTTATTCCCCGATTTTGGACTAAACGACCGCTGGACATTCGTTTTCAGCTAACGATCGCGCTCGAAACCGAGCGGCTTTATGAGACCACCAACGAATGGAAAATGCCCTGCCTTTACTATGCATGTCATCTATTTGAGCGTCCGCGTATCGACGGTTGGTGTCCATCCGCCGATACTCATCTCCGATTTCGGAGGCTAGATCGTTAGCCTCCGTTGTGTTGCAGTTCTTGATGTGTTTAGAAGCCAGTCTATTGAATGCTGCCGCCTGCGGAAAGTCACCCTGGTCTCGATACGAATTTGCTAACTGGTAAGCACTACAGGCAGTGCTAATCTGCCAGCACTCTGAGTTTGCTAAGCTGGGAGATTTTAGTTGCATTTGCCCGATTTCGTGCGCAAGAATGAGTAGAGGGACACGACTTTTTTCGGACTGTCCCGACCTGCTGTGCAAACTACTTAGATCTAGCAGTGAGGCTGCTGATCGGTGAGAAGCTCAGCCTTAGCGCTTGCTAATTCTTATTCCGTCTCCGCTTATGGATAAGCGCCGCTCTGGACCTTTTCCCTGGCGCTTGATTCAAGCTTCTGCCACTCCGCGAGACTAGAATCGAGGGACCGCGAGCATCCCATCGCTATACAAGCTGTTAGGATAGCCAGAAGAAGAGAATTGCGTCTCATTTTGTCCAATTGGCCACCTGTACCTATTCTACAGGCTCCCAGCGATTTCAGGGTGTGTCGAGCTCCAGGTCGAGCGTCAGCGCGGACAATTGACAAGCGGCGGAAAAGTCACCGAGTGCCCACTCACGACTGGACTTTACGAAAGTTAGTCGGCAAATGCGCCAATCAACCAGTCCGTGCTACACTCAAGCTTGTTACGGGCGGTTAGCTCAATGGTGGAGCACTTCGTTTACACCGAAGGGGTTGGGAGTTCGAGTCTCTCACCGCCCAAGGCTTGTGTAGAGCGGGATTCGAGAGATCCCGCTCTTGTTTTTGGGGTAGTCGATTTTGGCGATCTTCTATACATCTTCTATTCCGGAAGAAACAACATGCCGCACCAAACGGAAATCAGAACAAAGAAAGAGAAAGACCACATGCGACCGAGGCACCGCAGACGGTGCGCTCATATCTATGGACACAGTGAACGATCAGTGCACTTGGCAGCGACTCCTGAGAGCATTCTCATATCAGCGGAAACTTAGGGACCTGGCGTAGGAATACGTGTGGAATGTTCCACAACGCTCGACATTCCGCCGAAAGGCGTATTTCTTTTCTGATCAAAAATTTCGTCCGGGACGTCCAAGGGCACCTCTGCGCGATTTTGTGGCAGCGCTTCGCAAGAGCAAACTAGCGGCATAGACTAATAATGTGCAGATCCTACCGGATTTTTCGTTTATGGCTCGTCTAACTTCTATTACAGTTGAAAACTATAGATCGATTGGAGATCCAGTCCAGATAAGCCTACCTTTACATAGGCCTTTAGTACTGCTTGGCGAAAACAATGCTGGGAAGTCGAATCTTATAAAAGCAATTGGTTTGGTGCTCGGACAATCGTTTCCAAATAACTACGAGCCAGATGACAATGAGTTCTTCCAGCGACATCGGACACATCCGATCAGCATTCGAAAAGGCGCAGAAGTATGCGGAAGAGCTGCGAAATTCGACGAGGAGTTCATGACCGAATACGATGAACTTTATACAGCTTCGGGGCGAAGTCTGCGTATTAATCCGCCACCATATAGAGTGTCGGCAAGTTTCAGAATTTTTCACGAAGATCTCGACCCGAAATTGATCTCCACGGCTTTTGGAATGAGTCCTACTAAATCGCACTTCAAGGGCGCACCGAGAGAAGGTCGACAAGGAAGAGTTTACACGCCGCATCAGCAAGGAATTTGGATCTTGAGTTCCAAAAATCAGTTCAGTTCAGTCGACGCAAACATCCACATATGTTGGGTGCTCGACCAGCTGTTACACTGCATCGAAGTAATTCACCTATTTCAAGACCAAGGCTTCAACACAGACATGATGTGTGATTGGCATACCGAGGGCTGGAACACTTGCCCTGCACTAAACGTTAATACGATGCGCTTATTAACAAGATTTCGGCTTGATTGCTGGTTTGACATTTACTCAAATTGACAGCATCAACCGAGCCGATAAACGGCGAAGACCCTAAATGGACCAGGCTCAGAATCATCAAACTTCCCTGCTTCTAGTGGGACTTTAACATCTTCTAAGGCCAAACAGGTCAAAGAGGATCATACTGAGCGGTTGTTACTCAATGCACCG
>JAIERK010000084.1 GCA_019746975.1 Candidatus Obscuribacterales bacterium | reverse complement strand
GTCCGTCGGTTGGAAGCCGAATATGAAAGGACTTCCATTTTACAAACTGTCACCCACGACCTGAGAGGTCCGGTTGGCACGCTGAGCATAGCCATCAATATTCTTGGCGATATTCATAGAGACGTGTCGGAAGATGAGGTCTCCAGGCGACTTTCTCTACTGTCTAGAGAGGCGGAACGCCTCGTCGATTTATGTAATGGCTTCCTTGACCTGGAAAGAATTGATAGTCACGGATTGTCTCTCGAACTGGAGAAGGTCAACCTGAAATTCCTCTGCGAATCCGCTCGTGAGTCAGTAGAGAGCCTCACCAATAACACCGGTCAAGAAATCGAGATCGAATGCTCACCGGCACTGGAGTTGAATTGCGATAAAGCCAGAATGATGCAAGTATTGATCAACCTGCTTTCCAATGCAATCAAGTATTCCCCAGACAAATCAACAATTGCGATCACCGTGGAAGACGGACCGGATGATACTGTTATCAGTGTCGTAGATCAAGGAACTGGCATATCTGCCGACGAAGCAAAACGGCTTTTCGAAAGGTTCTCTCAGTTACACAACGCAACTGGTAGAACAGGCAGTGGTCTTGGTCTCTGGATCTGCAAAAGGATGGTCGAAATGCATGGCGCGACGATATCGTGCGACTCAATTCCTGGGATCGGCACCACTTTTAGTATTAGCTTTCCTCACTCTCAACGTGAAGAGAGTAGCCCAACCCATGATGATTCACAATAGATACCGCACGGCTCCCATCCTGTAGCTTCGTCCGAATGCGCTGAATGTACTTTCTGATATTGTCAGACGTCGTCTCCGAGTCAGTGCCCCAGGCTCGCATTAGAATAGCTTCGGGAGAAAATACGGTGCCCAGATTGCGAGAAAGAAAGAGAAACACCTCGAATTCCTTCGGTGTCAAGGCAACTGTTCCATCCTTCGCCCTTACCACACGTTCAGTTTGACAAACAATAAGGTCACCAACTTTGATCTCGCTGTCCACATACGTCGGAGGTCTTCGCAGAATCGCCTTCACACGAGCGTCTAACTCGCGCTCCTGAAACGGCTTAGTAAGGTAATCGTCAGCCCCACAATCAAAGCCAATCTCTTTATCGTCTATCGTTGACTTACCAGTGAGAATAATTACCGGCGTAACCAAACCTTTATGCCTCTGCTCATTTAGCATTTTCACGCCTTCTCCATCAGGTAACTCCCAATCCAGCATGATCAAGTCGTAGGTGGAAACCCTCAAGAAGGTCTGAGCATCGGCACAGTTATAACACTGATCGACGGAATAGCCTCTTTTGGAAAACCAAGAAGCAAGTGTCTGGTTTTGAAATTTATCGTCTTCTACGATTAAAACCTTGGGCATAAGGACCCACATACCCAGATCGGTTTGCCGCCAAACGGGACGGTGGGTGGCTGTTGCTAGCCGATATCAGCTAATGGCGCAATGTGTGGATAAACAACAAGCTCGCTCGCATTGAAAATGGGTTTAGCTCGGTTCTCCTCTCTACGCGTTAACCGATTGTATGTTGGTCTTGACAGTCAGAAGGGTGTTACCGCATTCGCTGCTATCGATGCACGCATTATTGCCCGCTCCTGCAGAGCGCACAATCCCGACGTATGGGTAGCACCTTCGCCTGCGGTAAAAGCCGTTCGCGACATGCAACGTCATACCAGGCCATCGAGTTGAATTCCAAGGCGAGCACTGAAGAATTGGCTCGGTTCTTTGCTCTACTCGTTAAGCGATATCGGTTAACGGCCAAAGAAGCAATGTGTACCAAGCTCGGTCCTCGACAAACAGACGCGTCTGGTCTTGACGAATCGGCCTAAATCTTCCTATGCGCGTCAAGCGATATCGGCTAACGAGTCTAAAAGCGGACACAACCGGTCTCAGTCAGCACCTAAACCTTTCCAAAATTTTGCAAAATGGACAAATCTGTCACAAGGTGGGGACTAGATTTCTTCAACATCTGAATCTGGAGAAATCGTCGATGCGTAAGACTGAATCAACCGACAGCGAGCTGACCGGCACATTGGACAGTCCGTATTCAGTCATTTCTCTCATGGATTTCACCCCACGAGACCTGCCTCCTAATCCAGCAACGGGTTCATTTCTAGATCAGTGCCCAGTTTCGATAATTCTCGGCACCACTGATACTGCTGCTGAGCCTGATGCTCTTGCTGCTGAACCTGATGAAACCAAGGAAAAGCCGGCATCGAACCGCGAAGAAAAACCAAAAGAAGAACTAAAGAAGACGACAATCGCAGAAGAGACGACAAACGCAGAAGAGACGACAAACGAAGAAGAGACGACAGACGCAGAAAAGACGACAAACGCAGAAGAGACGACAGACGCAAAAAAGACAACAGACTCAAAAAAGACAACGGACTCGATAACTACTACGGATTCAGTAGCCAAGCCGAATACAACAGATTCAGCTCTCGTCGCCGTCAAACTTTGCGAGCAAATTGAAAAATTTCGATCAAGCATGCCCCGGGAGCAGCTGAAGGACCTTGAAACCAAACTCGCTGAAATTGACCACTCTTGGAGTACCACTGTCGAACGACTGCTCGATCGACTTCAAATTAGAATCCTCAAGCATACACCAGAAGCTCAGCATCAGTTTCCCCAGAAGATAATCGCATTGAGCGATGAACACTTCGAGTTATTTCTCGATGGGGTAAAAGAAGTTGCCTCGGCGGAAGAGACAAAGACTCTCCTCGACTATAGGCAGCGCGTGAAGGAGTTAACCGACAATCTCCTGGGAAGGCTCGATGTAACCAAACTCGTCGGCGAAGCCGGCGTGAAGCTGAAGCTCGTACCCGACCTTCACACGGCTGGAGGACTCTATACAATCGGCAAGGGTGAGATTCATTTACGTGCACAACCGCTTTTTTCAGAGCATTTATCACCCGACTTCGTCGGAACACTTCTGCATGAACTCAAGCACTACGAGCAAGACAGGCTAATAATGCGATACGCTCTAGGCGAAGCTATCGAAGGAAAAACTGATGGGCTCACGGACGCCGACATCGAAAACGTGATCAATCGCTACCTCAAAGAGCTGCGCATTCCCTATGACAGTATTGATGCAGATTTTGTCAAACGAACCATTCAGCAATTAGCGGAGCAGTCTGGAACGAAAAAATTAGAGAACGATGAAAGGCAACGAGCAGAAGCTCTAATCAAATCTCTGACAGAGAACATCGAACCACAGCTGCTTAAGTTTAGCGGACCGGCGCGCAGGATGCAGGAGGCCAGAACGATTCTGCGCGTCGGGGGTATCGAGGCCCTGAAGCACCACATAAAGGACATTTACCATGACGATCTCACCACGCTCTTCGGAAAAGAACCTGTTAAGTTCGACTCCATGGTGCAACTTGACGAAATCCTATCCAGAAGAATCGCTGCGTCTACGACAGGCTACCATGAAGCCTACAACCGGCAATTGCACGAACAAGAAGCAAAACTAGTCGACGAAGGAGGAAAGGCTGAAGCAAGAACACAATGGAAACTTCGGGGAACAGAAACAACTCGAGATCAGGAGATTCGGGTAGTCTCCGACCGCGCGCTGCCACCATTTCAATTCAAATTGTTGATGAAGGATCCACACGCAACCGGTTCCCAACTTCGCGAAGCCGTACTGGCTGAAGCTGAGACCTCTGGCGGATTCGGTATGTTGTCCAAACTTAACAGACAAAAGGACGGGAAGAAAGTCGCAGAGATAATTTTCGGAACAACCATTCCAGATGCAATCAAAGACTGCCTTATCCGAATCGAGCAAATCGATAAGGACTTCACGGAAGAAAAGAGTAAAGAACTGGAAGTAATGATCACAGCGCAACTCGAGTCACACCGCACGGCTCGAGCCATTCTAGAATCGAGGAAGACACTGCGCAGCGTCATATCAACCAAATCTCGCTCAGCGGGTGGTGCAGGTGGCGCAAATGGTGCACGTGGCACAGGTGGCGAAGGTGGTGCAGGTGGTGCAGGTGGTGCAGGTGGTGACCAATTGGCTTCGAGACCGAGCGCCCGAAAGATTGAGCGTGGCAGTTATCCTAGTTTTGAGAAACCGTCAACTAGCTACAATCCGGCAGGACCGATACTTGCTTTCGAGTCAACAGAAGTCGCAAACAACTTGAGAAAGTTGGAACATCGTTTTCAGGACGTCATTGACGGATGGCCAAAAGAGATTAGCGAGTTGGTAGAAAAGGTTGCCGCATTCCAAGGTGTTGATTCGCCGTCAGTAAAGGACCTTACTCACTCTACTCAAAAACAGATCGACAGTCTCACACCAGAACTTCAACGACATATTAATGAATTCGCACAAGCACATGGAATAGCTGCAATTGAACTCAGCTTGACCTTCATGTCCCATGATCTGGGAAGCTTCCATCAAGGAGAGGGAAAGCTATGCTTGAATATCATCGACATCATTGGGCAAGCCCAGGGAAGCGATCTTAAGGGATACTTGCCGGACATCCTGAGTGTTCTTACACACGAGCTCACCCACGCCGAACAAGACCAAATTGTAATCAGGTACCTTGCTCGGAAGAACGGAATAGCGCTTGGTCCAAAGAATCCTCCATCCGATACCGACATCGAGAAGCTGCATCGAGCCTACAAGGAAGCCCTTGGATACGACGCGACAAACAGATGGCTCACGCAGTGCTTGATTATCTCAGACGTTGCTCCGGAAACCCCTAGAGCTGAAGCTCTTATAGCGTCCTTTAATAATCTGCACGCAGTTGAAGGTAAATTGACGACACTCGAGAACGAGTTGAAAGATTTACTGAAGCACACGCGATGTCTTTTCTCGGAGAAGCCTGAGATAGTAGAGTTTCTCGAATATTTGTCCGATCCGAAAGATGGTAAGGAACACCGTCAGAAAATTTTCGGAGACACCATCCCGCAGCAGATCGCAGACCTCTTAGAACCGAACGCACTCAGTCGAATTCTCAGACAATGTTCTAGATCCGGCCCAGACGATCTGGTCGTTCGGGTTTTACAGAAGACCATGGAAAGTAGAATCGATCAGCTTCGTTGGATGTGGGCAGACACCTATCGAAAACAGCCGCACGAAGTCGAAGCTGATAGGTCGGGCACGCTTACGCGCGACACTTTGCATAAGCACGAACAGATAATCAAGGCTCATCTCGAATTGATCAGGCACAGCCAACCAGCAGAGAAGCCATTCTGCAAGCGAGGCTTGATAGATAGGCAAATTGTGCTCGAAGCGCTGCAGGCGGGATTGGAAGATACGAAAGAGTTTACGGAAACAGAATTTGTTAGATACAATCAACTAATTGAACAATACAAGAATGGCGACCCGAGCGCCTCTAGAACAATACACTATCGCCTTGGTCTTCCGATACTAAAGTGGAGTCACGCCGACCGCATAGCCACTAACATAGGACGCAATCTTGACACAACAGAGGCTGACAAAAAGGCATCAAAAGCATCGCAACAGGTCCAGAGTCTCAAGCGGTATACGATTGATTTCGCCGGTGAGACTTCTGATGCAATTAAATCCGACTCGATCGATCTGATTGTTCAGTATCAAGATCGCCTAGGTCAAATGGGCAACGAGGCCCGTGGTCTGGATCTGTACTCCTCCAGGTTTGAAACCGAAGCGAATCGGTTGTTACAACAGCCAGCCGCAATTGATGGCCGGGTAACGCAAATCAAGACACTGATTCAACGCTTCGTCGCAGATGTACCTTCTCTTAAAAACAACCCGCTTCTCGAAAATGTATCTGTCGTGACCGACAAAAGCCTGAGAGCGGCAGGCCAGATCCGATTCACTCTTGGACCAGATCATGTCGAGCCTTTGTTCCTAGATGCAAAAAACGCCTACATTCGCAAAGGCTCTGGAGAAGATGTATCCCAGGTTCCGATCAAAAACCTCAGAGTCACGCTTGTACTGCCCGAAAAGACCGCCGAACAAGCTAGCCATGCAGAAGTCAAACGAAGTGGCGCGGAATTGATTTCTACCGTGTTCCACCAGCTCGATCAGATAGATCGTCTGAGCAGCCGGCTAGCCAACCTGCCTAAAGGGTCGATAACTCCTTCGGTAGGGGGATTCCAGATTGCCAATCAAACTGCATTCGACGAGTTTCTTCGAGCGGAAAAGTCTCAAACTGACCTATCGGCAGATTTCATGCAGTACAAACTCAATGGCAACAGTCTCAACGGAACAGACATCATCAAACCGCGCCAGGTGAACGCAGATAGGCTCACTGGATCTGCTGAAGCAATCAAGATCACTGATCGCAAAGGAAGAATAAGAACGTTCCGTGGAAATGCAGACGGCTACGCAGAGTTCGGAACGCCACAAAAAGAGCTGAACACCGAGCAGTGCATTGACCAGTTGATCAAGAAGTATGAGCAAGCACTAAGAGAATCATCAGCAACCAAAGACTACAAGAAACAGACAACGGATACAGCACTTCTGTCAGAACGGCTCTACAACTTGAAGGCCAGGCACAAAGAGTTTGATGCAGATCCGGTGCTCAGGTCTCGTTTGTCTCGAATCTCGGGAGAGATTGTTCGCAAAGGTGGTACCGCAACCACAGTCCTTTTCCTCACCTCCGTAGCGGCGGACTGTTTACTTGCGCCGGAAAAGCCGGCAATATCCCGTCCAAACATCCAACTAAAGGGTCGCTAAAAGCCTGTCTAAGCTGGACAAATTTGACACAAATCAAATGATAAAGTTCGCCCAGTCATGAAGGTTGAATGACTGAGGCGGGCGCAAGTTAGCAGTATCCGGGAGAAGCAAAGCATGACATTGGAACATTTTGCTCCATCGAATGAAAGAGGTCCGTTTAGTTCGAGCGACAAACTTTATGCGGATTTTAGAACGGAAACAACTTCCCAGAGCTATTGGGAGCGACGAAAACAAGAAGCGAGTGGCACCGAGCTGTATGCAGCCTCTGTGTCGAACGAGCAGACTGAAGTGGACCAAGAAGACTCGGACGATAAAGGTGACACTAAATCCAACACTAACCCAGAAGCAAAGCCCAATGCGAAGGCAGACGCAAAACCAATCGCAAACGCCGACGGCAAACCCATCGCAGACGCTAATTTCAATGCAAACCCCGACACCAAACCTATCGCGAACGCCGACACCAAGCCCATCGCAAAAGACGCGGAAGCGAGGCCCGACGCAAAACCGGATGCTAACGACAAACTAGAAAAGCAGCAGGACAAACCCCGCGATAAAGCAATCGAGAGCGCGCAGCACGTTCTTGTCCAAACAGGTCAATTCCTGCACGGATTTGAAATAGCAGAGCAGTTAAAGCAAATTCTTCGTAAATCGAAACTTTCTAAAAAGGAAGCCAACAAACTAGCAACCTCGAAAAAGGAATCCGTAGAAGAAAAGCTTGAAGAGCTCGTCACGAGCAAACTCCGCGATCTGCTGTTCACAGAGTTGGAAACTCAAAGCAAAATGATACCAGAGGCGCGCATGACTGCGATCAAGCGAAACATTGAAGCAGGCGATTACCCAACCCCATTGTTTCTCAGTATGTTGGCTCGTGAAATCGACAACAACAACTTCGGAGACATATCCCGTGCTTTCTATCTCGCACAAAAGAATAACCTGGAAATTTCGGTGCCACATAATTTCAGAGTTCTGCATGGTGCGCACCTCGAAAAACCACCTGGTTTTCCTTATAGTGGCGACAAAAGAATTACCGGCGAACCGGACACCACAAGCAGAATTCTCAAGTCAGAGCGAGTGCAAATTGGTGACACGCTCGCAGATAACACGGTCCCCGATCAAAAGGATCTAAACGAACTCATCGAGTATTTCGCCTGGAATGCACCAGCCAAAGAAATGATAAGTTCGCACAGAAAAATGTCGAATGCAATCGAATTAGGCAGCGTGCTTACCGATTTAAACAGAGCTAACTGGAAGTACACAAAAGATCAAAACTTAGATGAATGGACAGCACGAGTCGAACCGATTGTTACTCTGAGCATCAAAGTTCAGTCAGCGGTGCAGGCACTTAAGATAGCCGAGCAACATTCAGTGGCTAGTAAAACAAAAGATGCTCTAGATCCTCTCGCACTAACATCCGCCTTTCCCGGAAAGGTGAGGGTCAATGAGAAAAACGAGATATCAGAGATCGCGCTGGACCTTCCAGATTCTATCGAGGTTAACTTCGAAAACGATCAAAAGCTAAAAGCGATCGAGCGCTGGTTAAGTAAACACGAAGGCAGAGCAACTCAAATAGCAAAGCAGCTAACCGACATAGCGGTAAATAGCGGCAAAGTCATAATACGCGATGATGTACCCGGCGAAGGAGAAATAACCGTAGATGGCGTCGCCTTGAAATACAACCTTCAACGGCATCGAGTTTCCGTGGAGCAGCATGTAGGCGATGATGGCAAACACAAAATTCGAGTTCGAAACTTCGTCAATTATCACGAAAGCGAATGGTACAACGCGTGGGACACGAAAAGCAAGTTGGTGGGAGAGAGAGCCTGTCTCACACTGGTAGAAGCAGACGAGTTCAAAAAAGTCCTGACAGGAATAGTGACACCGGAAAGACTAGATGCGCTGTATCAAAAACTGCAAAAGCAGATAAATGACACAGATACAGCGAAACGAGTCGTTAGCACGAATGACAGCATGAAACAACTCAGAGAGGTTTTGGTAACCGAGACAAAAGACGCAGACAAATACCTCGATCAGTTAGTGAAAAACTACCGTGATTTCGATGAAAACGATCTTCTCTGCGTCTCGAATGGCGAAAAAATCCAGCTAATAAAGGCCAAAAACGTCACGTCCTTCGTAGTGGAGAGAGCGGTCCTACAAGGTGCCGGTAAACTCCTGACCGTGACAATGGATGTCGGCATGTTGATTTCCGGCTTGGGCTATCTGCGCATGGCTGGTAAAGGCATGTCGATGGCGAGCCGCGCCGGAAGCGCTGCAGGGCTCGAAGCCAGCGCAAGCACCACAGCGATAAGACAAGCCATTCAAAAAAGCATCAAGAACAATTTTTTCCACGCAGGTAAGAGCTTCACATTTGGTGCATCTGGAGCTTTGCTTAACAATGCCGAGGTGCTCTCCACAGAGGAAGGAAAAACAGCTCATCACTGGCGCGAGATGCTGTTTGTCGCCGATGGTTTGACGACCCTATTCAGCCCAATCGCCAGGATTGGACGGGCACAGTCAGCCGATACTGTGAGAGTTCAAGCAAAAGAAATTGTGGAGAAACAGATTCAAAGCCTGAAGACGGTAGGCTCGGATTCATCCATGCTAGACAAGCTTACACACCTCGGTCACTTTGGCGCAATGACATTGCGCACGAATGAACGCATCATGGGTTTTACCACTCTCGTCGTCGGATCCCAGCTTGCACAAGACCTGCACAAAAGGTTTGTAGGCAAGCATGGTGAAAACGAGATCGGCAGCGCTCGTGAAATAAGCGAACGGCTGAAGCTGGAACAAAGGATACTGTTCGATACCACCTCAGACGCGCTCGCCGGCAAAGACGAGAAATACGCAAAAGAGCTACAGAAGATAGGTATCGAGGCAGACAAAGCGTTGGCCCTCGATGGACCGGAGCGACAAGAGATGCTGCAGAAATGGATACAAAACTTCGATCGTGCAACAGACAAAAATCAAAGAGTCTTGATCGCGACAGGAATTCTGCTATTGCTACGAAAAGAAGATGGCGCCTTCAGTGACGGCGATTGGTGGCACCAGGACCTTACCAATCGCACCGCAGTAGGTCACGAATTGCGTAGACGTTTCGAGGAATCCAGAGGATCGTCGAATGAGATTCGGAGTCGCAGAGAATCGGAGGGTCTGCACAAAATATTTGCTCAAGAGTATGTCGACTACATTCAGAGAGCTCAAAAAGACGCAACGCCGGAACAACAAATGGCATTCGGACGCTGTCTTTTGACGCTCAAGTTAATGAATCTACAAGAGTACTCTACGTTATGCCGAAACATTTTAAGCAATAGGAACGCTGCAGTAGATACAAGACTAGAAGCAATGATTGGAGTTTCCGACTGCATTCGTCAATTTCGAAAAGATTCAAAAAACCGATCCAGTGCCACTCTTCACAACATGTATGGTTGCTCGGTGGAAGCGTTGACAAAAGCCATCACCACCGAAACCGATAGGGCAGACCAGCCGGACGTAAGCGCATTTGCAATGGCAGTCTGGAAAGCTTTATCCAGACCATCCGAGCAGGAGACCGACAACGATATTAAGCGAGCAATGCTAGATTGGCACTCTATCAGGCTAGACAGGGAGATCAAAGAAGACTTACAGAACAACAACGGCACCAAAGACGAAACTTTGAAGACAAAGCAAGACTCTTTAATATCGCTGTTGAAACAGATTGAGGAAATTGATAATCCAAAAGCGGACAAAACACACCGAAAACAATTGTCGGCACCACCCTCGATCCATACGGCAATCGTCGACAGAATTAAGGCAGAATTAGAAACCAAAGGAAAAGTCGAGAATCCAGAACTTCGATTTCAACTGCTTCAATACTTGTCGAACGACATAAAGAGCGGCGAGTTAGAAAAGAATCTCGAAGCATTGATCAAGGTGGAAAACCGCACGACAGCAGCGAAAGCTCTGGAATGGTCGATAGACACCGGGAAGTTGAAACTAAACAAAGAGAATTCTGCCAGAATCTTTGAAGAGATAAAGATAATCCTGGAGGCCAACAACGCTGAATTCAACGACGTTAAAACGGCTACGATCGCATACCTCCCTAGATTGTTTGAACGACTTCTCGTATCCGCCCCCCAGAAGGCCACGGTGATAAAAGTACTTGCCTCCGCTCTGAATACATCGGACGATCCACAGCTGCGGTTGGCTACATGCAAAACTCTAGATAAGCTCACGAAACTAATAGATAGCGACGTGGTCCCGGCCATAGTCAAGGAAGATTTACAATCGGCGCTCAGTTCGTCCCTGAATCCGTCGATGGGGAATGCGAATAGAGCGGCATCCGCAGAAGTGCGAATTGCCGCCTATCGCGTCCTTAAAACAATTAACCAGGGGCGGTGCCTGGAGGTAGCAAACAAATTTATTGCCAGCGAGACCGATCCCGAGCTTGCCGACCAGTATTTCTTCATTAGACACGCCGCCCTGAGACCTGACCGACCAGAATGCGCTCGCAGAATTTATAGCAACGAAGTCGACCACTACATGAAGCGATTAGACAATCCATTCGGACGTTCGACGCCCGCAGAGATCGCGCAATTAAAGCTTAAATACCCGCTGCTCCAAGATGCCATTTGGGAGGCGAAACTATCCTTAGCAAAAGAACAGCGCGCTGCCCTCGGGAAGGTAGCAGAAATTCGGACGCCTGGCTGGTGGTCAATCTTCTGGCTAATGCCGGAAAATGCCGGTCGCGTTCAGATGGAAGCAAACAACGCCAGCCTAAAGCCAGTACTAGATCTGCGCGCAGAACAAGACAACAGTTGGAACGAGCTCATTGCGTCTGCAAAGAGTGACAAATCGGCGAAAGAGATGATCGCATTTCTCGCGACTCATTCAAACATCAAACAAAAAGCTGCTGCCACAGAAATGGAAAAATTGTTACTCGACAAACACGTCGGTAACAAAGAAATTCTTTTTGCCTACTTAGGAGAAGTATTCAATAACGACAATAACGATAGAGAGAAGCTAGACGCCAGAAACATAATTGTTAGAGCTCTCCTTAAAATTACAGAAGACAATGAAGCAGAAAACTACAAATTACCTCCATCGACCAAAATGATCGTAGGGCGCATAGCCCATCGAGCAATAGACCTGGAAATAGAGCGAGTGAGTGACGAGCAAAGACTAGAACTCCTTAAGTTGATGCGACAATGCGAATACCCACTCGCAATGCCATTGTTAGATGCTCTTGCAAAAAGTAACAAGGTCAGCGCTGCTGTGCGTAAAGACGCTATAGAGTTTTTCAAGAAGCTAGACGACAAAGACGCATCCAAACGCAACTGGAAGTCTGATGTGGACTCACTCCAAAAAGCCTTTATTGCAAGACAAAAGTTTCTGACAACAAAAGACTTGTCTTCCGATGGCATGGACGCCACCACTATCAAAAGTGCAATAAACAGAGCGTTTTGTGCATCGCCGATTAAAGACGTTGACGATGAGCGGATAGTGATTCTCCAGAAGTTTCTAAAGGAAGATGAGGATCCTGGTGTTGCAATTACAGCTGCATGGCATATCATCAACACCATAAATTCGAGCAGCGGAGCGAGCGAGGAAACAAGAAGATGGTTCGCCAACCAACCTGGATTTCAGACTGCCATCCAGGCACTCAAAGAGATTGCCGGTAAAGATAAGGGTGACTTTACCGGAAGCACCATAACACAGCAAGAGCCAAGGGCAGCTGCAAAGAAAAAAGACCTGACCGTAGAAGATCATATTCGGAACCACTATCAGATCAATCACGCTGACACGAAAAAGGAAGCAGCGAGGATGCTCAGCGACATCGAACAATGGCAAAAGAATTCATCTTCGAGCTCCGTATTCCGAGATTCGCATCCCATAGTGCAGGCTGCATTCAAGGTTTTGCGAGATAGGCAACAAGGTCTCGCCGCCAAGCAAGAAGCGCTCGAGAAATTGGTTCGTCTCGCGGCCACCGACTTTAGCCAGGGTTCACCTGCGCTTCAAAAAGCGGTAGACAACGAGATGCGAATAATGACTGTCGATAAGGATCCAGCCACGGGACGAATGGCGATGGAAGCAATCGAATGGGCTCGACGCGACAATCCCTTCAAGCAAAGCGAGGACGTGTTCGGTCGAACGGTTCTTACGGCTGCCGACGGGAGAAAAACGACCATAACTCATGGTCTCGATTCAAAAAGAATTGACTATCCCGACGCATCCTGGATGCAATTCAAGTTGGATGCCTTTGGAAAAGTCGCCAGTTACGAGAGCAGCGAGCGTCCTGGACTGATCGAGAAGGGCTTCGAAATAAATTATAGTGTCCACGTAAGTAGCTCTGGAATTGTTGTGTTTAACAAGAATGGTGTGCGCAACGTAAAGTTGCAAGGCGGCGACACCTGGACATACTACGGCGGCAACAAGGACGAGGACAGAAAGAATTTCCTTGAACAGTCGACTGGTAAACACGCAGTTGATCAACAAAAGGTACTCGACTCTTTTTCTCTAGTCGACGATCTGGAACCAAAAGATATCGAACTCAGAAACAACGATCCACGAGTAGCTGTTTTAAACACAATCATCAAAGAGGGTTCGGCTGAAGCGAAAAACAAAGCAGCTCGAATACTGATTGACCCGATCAATCACAAGAGGATAGAGGCAAAAACATACGAGTCTGCGAAATCGGTGTTTCTCTCGGAAACACTAAATGGTAAATTCGTGGACGATAGAGATTTGATAAAGATGGGTCAAGCGATGCAACTCCTTGGTCCTATCAACGATGTGTACGATCCCAGAGTAAAGATGATCTTTGATGCGCTAAAGGAAGGCGAGACTGCGAAAATAAAACTACGCGCCGCTATGATCGTTGCGAATCCATTAAACACAGTATTCGCAGATAAAGACAAAGTAATCGCATTGAAATCAATTTTTGATGTTACAAAACGAGTTGATGCCAATTCGAAACTCATCGATGCAGACGCATACTCTGTCCTTGATTTCATCGCCAAACATCTCGACGACGGGGACTACAAGGTCGATGAACGATGCTCGATCAGCGTGAAGAATAAAAACCTTGTGGAGTTTACAACCTCGCTTGCCGATGGCTATGCGCGCATGTCGTTCTATGACAAGTCTCATCAACTGGAGCTAAAAATGGGCGATACGACCATGAAGAGCGACAGTCACAATACAGAATCTAACTCCCAAAGGCATACCTTATTGAACTGCCTTAATACTACGGACAGTGACACGGTCTTTAGGTCACTTCTAAATTCAACCGACGAAAATGTCAACATGGTTGCAATTACTGCCAAGCTAAACGGACCACTTAGCATTCGCGACGAAGTCATAGGGGATCTGGTTGAAAAAGCTGTCAAAGGAGTGGACCCAAAGATCAGAACACAATGCGATAGTCGCCTTCGGTACGCAATAATGCATTCGAATCCATATGAACAAACAAATATTTTCAAACTCTGGAAACGAACTTATGAGAACGTAGGAAAAACTGGTTCTGCACCGTTAGAAATACCAGTAAAGATGTGGAATATTCGCTTTCCAGAGCACTCAACACGAGCGCAGCAGGAAGATATGCTAGTCAACGGACTAGGTTGGCTGTTTAAATGCGTGCCGACAGCGCTGACAGGCGATCTAGCGCAAGACGCAAAGACAATAGAAAACACGAAAAAAAGCGACCGACACAACGATCACGAACTCTGCCTTAACATTCTTACGTCCCTCAATCATCAACATATTTCGCACGAGAAAGATCCGAGACGGTTCGTCTTGCGGAACCTATCCAAAGACGAAAGCGCTCGCGTAGCATTGGCAGCTAGTTTTGCACTCGCGCATAGCAAAGTTCCGTCCGATCAAATCTGGGCAACTCGGTGTCTATCCGATCTTGCCAACCGAGCAAATGGAAGCTGGTCAATCGCAGTCGAAGCCAGATCTGTGCTTTCTGATCTGATCGGTTTTGGCGGAGACAACATACAGCACTCGGCACTCAATCATGGGAAGGAACAACAGGTTTCAGCTGCCGACAGAAGCATCGGGCCTGCTCCTAAACCCACAGCCGAAGACGATGCGAAGCGCTACTGGCACTCTGCTAACGCCAAAGAAAGAGCTCGCTTCTTACAGATGTCGCCCCCCCAAAAGACGGCTATCATTTTGGCACTCAATCCATCAATGACCGAAGAGAAGATTGAAGCTTCGCTTCCCAAAAGGGTTGTCCGAGAGCCGATAGATTTCTTCGGTCAGACAGGGGTTTACAAAAAGGATACCACCAGGTTTAGTGACACGTATGTCAAAAACGAGAATGAGGATGCGATCTTCAAATCGCTTGGTGTCATGAAAGAAACAACTGGGGCACAACCAGTGCCCAAGACGAATGCAAATTACATCGAAGTTCTTCTTGAGAAACCGCCTAGCACGATCAAGTTGAAGGAAGCAGATTTTGCTGACCGCTTCCTGCAAGTTGCCAAAGGCTCCAGAATGGAGTTCTGTAAATCCGTGCCACCAGAGGTAATGGCGGTCTTCACAAGAGAATTATTGATGGCGCGCCCAGAGCTGCTCAAGGATCACTCGATTGACAGTATCGAGTTATCAGTTCTATTGAAGAACTGGGTATTGGCGAAATCTACCACGTCCGATCGTCACAAAATTTGGAGACACCCGGTCTCATGGGCGACGTTGACGGAAAAAATACAGATTGAAAATGACAGCGTGAAGTTCGTTTCAATGGAAAGTAGAAATACAGTTGACACGAAAGCAACGCAGCAGCTGCGTTCCGAGCGCACCGCCTCCATCAACAAACTGCTGCAAGACAACATGACCATCGCAACACCAAACAATGACACTCTCAAGTGGAGACCTAACGGTTCGATTGATATGCAGGTGCCTACCATTTTGAAATCGCCTCCCCTCAAGAATCTTGAATCGACTCAAAAACGTGTTACCAAGCTCCTTCCGAGCAACGTCGTAATCGAGGACGACGGACAAGTCCCCTTAGAATGCTTGCTCAAGCTTGCTTATCCAAACGCTGTCCCACGCCAGGCGGGACAACCTTAGGTGGTCCGATAACGCCCTCGGTTTCGCAGTTCTGCACTATCTACGCACCCACTCAGTTTCCTCTCGCGCCCTAAGCACATGCCGCAGTTTCTTTCACATCACAACACTCCACATGAGGATTCGCCAATGTCAATTGAATCGATTTATGGACCCAATCTTGCCAAGAGCAACAACTCAAACAATAATGAACTCTCAGCAAGCCTCTGGTTAGACAAACAATCCTATTGTTCTCATCAATCCGAGGATGAGGAAACGAACTTGGTGAAGCAAGCCGTGAAACCGGAAGCTGAGAATCCGAAAAAAGAAGATGGAACAAACCTGGTCGAACAAGCCCTGAAGCAAGCTGAAAACACTAAGCGCAATGAAGGCACCAACTTTGTCGATCAAGCGGTGCTCCAGGCTGACAAGAAAGATCGTACAGACAAACCGTACGTTCGACCTCCAACCGACAACGGAGGCAAAATCCCTTATAGAGGTCTTCACGATTGGATGCAAGAAGCGATAAGACTCTCAGACGAGGAAGCACTTAAGAATGCCCCCTACCTGAGACCTCCGAATAGCTCGACGCCAGAATTACTGAGAAGATTCGGAAGGAGTCTATTCTCTCGCAACGACGGCACCAACTTCGTCGACCAAGCGGTGCTTCAAGGTGACAAGAAAAATCGTACTGACAATCCGTACCTTCGTCCTGTCCAACCGCCGACCGACAATGGCGGCAAAATCCCTTATAGAGGTCTTCACGATTGGCTGCAAGAAGCGATAAAGATCTCAGACGAGGAAGCAGCAAAAATCCCGCTTCAGCAGGCTCCCTTCCTTAAACCTCCGAAAAGTCAGACGCCAGAGTCACTGAAAATGGTTGGGAAAGAAGCACTTTCTCTCAACGAAGGCACCAACTACGTCAAAGAAGCCGCTGAGCAAAATCCCCTGTCTTACAAGAACATCGGCAAGGGCACCAACTACGTTGATCAAGCTGCTGAGCAAGGCGAACTCGAACGGCGCAGCAAAAATCCGTATTTCAAACCTGTCCAACCACGAATCGACAACCGGGGCAAAATTCCCTATAGGGGTCTTCACGATTGGTTGCAAGAAGCGATAAAACTCTCAGATGAGGAAGCAGCAAGAATTCCGCTTCAGAATGACCCCTTCCTCAGACCTCCGAAAAGTTCGACACCAGAGTCACTGAAAAAGGGCGGAAGAGATTCATCTCCCCGAGGTATGCTCGAACTTTGGCAAGACGACGTTCTGGATAATCTGCTAAATGGTAAATCGATTTTGCCACGGAAAGACGAACGCAAATCGCTCGAAGAAGTGCTGCGTGAGGCACTAAGGCGGAGATAAACCAGAAATGAAATAGTTTGGTTAGAATCAGCAAGGCATTGCATTGCGTTTCGTTCAATGCCTTGCTGATTGTTTCTACTCAATTTTCGCAGTGCACAAAATTTCCATAAATCTGAACCAACGGGCTTTCTTTGTCTCCTGTCTCACGCTAAGATCTTCTCTGAAACCGCTAAGTATGGTTCGACATACAAGTGCATCGCTTAGCGGCTCAGCTGCATCCCACGGAGCCCTGGAGTCATGTCTATATCAATTAGACCTGCTACAAAAGAAGAGGTCGTCGCATCGGTTGATCTTTTTGTCGAGACCCTCTACGACTTACGCCGACGTTTTTCCTTAGTAGGACAACCGATTGACAAGGTCGAGTGGACGCGCGGATTTCATCATATCCTGGACACCGGAATTTTCTACGTCGCGGTAGTCGATCAGGAGATTGTGGGTGTTTGCAATGGGGTCGTTCGCGATAATCTCTGGTTCCTAACAAGCTTCTGGGTTGATCCTAAGTGCCAGGGTCAAGGAATTGGCAAAAAACTTATTGACAAAGTTTGGGAAACTGCCACCGACAGTGGTGCCGACAATTTCTTTGTCTGGTCATCGATTGATATGCGCGCCATGCACCAGTATCTGCGCCTGGGAATGCTGCCCGGCTATCAGATTTTTACTTACAAAATCTCGCTAACGGATCTACCAACCGGCATCGATGACATAAGAGCAGAGCTTCACGATAGAGGCATTCTTCATCAAGGACATCGTACCGGCTATCGAGTGGAGCCGCTCACCATCTCCGTTGCCGCAGCAATCGACCTCAACGTAAGAGGCGCGGGTCGCGAGATCGATCACGAATACTTGATGATACCGCCAAGCACGCAAGCGTTCGCATTAATCCACGATGAAAAACCCGTTGGTTACTTCTATCTGCAAGCGGCTGCCGTCGGACCAGCAGCTTGGCTCTCCAATGAGCATGGTTCCGCCGTGCTCTCGATGGCAATCGCGATGAAACGTCCACATTCGGATTCGCTCGTTTTTCTGGTGCCTGGTTGCAATCATCTGGCACTGAAAGCGGTGATTGCCATGAATGGAAGAATGGTAAGCACCTCCCACTTCTTCACGGCAAATCCTTTCGGAAAATTAGAATGTTATTTGCCATCGGGTCCGTTGTTGTACTAATTGCTCACGGAACTTCAAGCAAGCCGACTTTGCCAACTTCGATATAATCGAATCACGGACTCGGAAGATGGAATCATGCATTTCAACTTCAAATTTGATCCCGAACAGCTTCCAGCGCCAGAAAAACAGCTGGAGTTAGCAGGTCGTGGATCTGGAAACCCACCGCGAAAATCGGACTTTGCAATTCAGGCGAACAGCCCGCCAATCGGCTCGGCGCGTGGAAACGGTTTGTCTCAATGATTTCGGAACACTTCCGGAGCCTGCCGCGAAGTCAACAGGAACAGCTCGTAACCAATTTATGTCAAGCAACCCTTGTAACGAGTTCTATGGCCATCTGTCTCTTCTTTTATCCCTTCTTGCCTACGCTCGTTTCGATCGTCACGATTCCGGCGATTCTCGCGTGATGCTGGGAGTGCTCCAGCTACGTCCTCAGCCAACCTATCATCAACCATTTTGAGCTGAAGCTGAATGAACCTGAAAATACGTAAATGCCCCTCCGGCGGCATCTAAAGAAAACTGTCAAGCAGTTGCCGTATTGACGCCGTGCCCTGAAGCCGGGTAGGATCTAACCTAATGCGCCCTTAGCTCAGCTGGATAGAGTGCTTGGCTTCGAACCAAGAGGTCGTAGGTTCGAGTCCTACAGGGCGCGATAGATTTAAGTCCTTAGATTTTTCCGGTGCTACTTTGGTGCTACCCTGTGAGTCCATTCGTTGGACACTCTATTCGGTACCGTCGGCAGTCATTGGCTAGCACGACCAATCCACCCTTTATTGAGCAAGACTTCATAAGCCAATGCAAGTTGACGCCTAGAGAATTGCTTCTTCCTCGAGCTCCAAGCGTATACCTTGTCGACGACGTAGGATAAATTGTCGGCATTTTCCTCTTCAACAACCCAATGAACCGTCGATAAAAGTTCGAGCCCGAAGGGAGTTTCGAAGCCATCAATCAATTGCGCAACGCGATCAAGATGCGCAATAGTGTCCCTCTCAGTGCACAAAAACTGACACGCCTCATCAACCGCCCCTGGTGGTAAACTCAATTCTTTTCCGGGCGCATCACCACCATCGGCATAGCGTGTCGAGCGACTTCGAAAAAGCCAAGCGCGTTCAGCCGCATCGCTGACGGTGCACACACGTGAGGCTCAACCCCGATGATTCACTAGCCCTACCAAGAAAAGGTATACCACTATACTTGGTGTCACTATATGGAGAGAACTCGATTCGACGAAACACAACTTGCGTGTAGAGACACACTCCCAGAATCAATTACTGCCAGAAACAAGTCGACACAGCACGGATGAGCCCAAGCAACGATGGCACTATTGATGAACCGAGCCGAGCCCAACCTTGTTCTTGCCATCGGTCTTCGAAAACTCACACAGCGGGTGATCGTTGCCGAAACAGGCGACCAACATTTGACGAGCGCTTTCTCTCTTCGCAGCAGCATCCCTTAATCGCCCCTGCAACTCGTAAAGGTTTGCGAAAACCAGGTATGTGGCAGCGATCTCCGGGTGTCCGGGCTCAAGCAATTCTTGCCGAAGTTTGAGACACTCTTCCAGATCAGACTCCGCAGAGCTGAGCTGTCCCGAACGCAATTTTGACTCTGCTCTATGGAAAAGAAGTGTTGCTTTGGCAAGGCGATAAGCCGGTTGTTGCGAGTTCGCAAGCAGGACAATTCCCTCTTCAATCGTTGCCGCTGCTTTCTTCGGCTCAGACCGCATGGAGTAAGTCGACGAAAGATACGCGAGTGTGAGGGCTCGCCTCTCATCAAACTGCTCTTTGGCTTGCTCGCGCAACTTAAGTGATCGCTCCAAGTCCTTGCGTGCATCGTCCAGAGAACCAACCATGTTCTCAACTCTTCCCTTGAGGCTTAGTGCATTTGCGAGACAGAGTCGTGCTGAGTTAGATTGAGCTTGACTGTTCCCAGCGCTATCGACACAACCTTCTGCGATAGCTACGGCGCGTTTTGCATGAGTAAAAGATTCATCGTATAGGCCCATATCGAACAATATTGTCCCGAGAGATTCGCGACAAACGGATTCTAACTCGGTCATTTGTTTTTGATAAATTTCGTCTTGCCGCTTCAACATCCTGGTCGTATATTTGTCATGACCGGTCGGCTTGCGGCGCGGCTCGTGTCGGTTTAAACATACTGTCAACGCTTTTTCACTTAGACTCCGTGCTTGCGAATATTGAAGGCGCTCTTGTGCAACTTCAGCCTTAAGACCAAAAGCAAGTGCCGCTTCGGCTGATAGTGGTGAAACAGACGTGATGATACGAAAGTGAACATCGGCTAGTGACGAAGCAAGCCTCAAGCGTCTAGCGCGCATGCATTGAGCAATGACAATTGGTAACGCAGAGAACAAAATCGTCATTCCAACTCCCACTCCCAACACAAGCGCGACAACCAGCACATTGGAGTTGATACCAGGGAGCTTCACATCACCAGCATAATGGAGGAGCAGTACAAAACCGACAACTGTAAGTGGAAGCAATATGCGTCGACGCTTATCCATGTTCTGAATATCGTTTCGGTCCTGCTCAGAAAACTCGCGGGCACCAAAGTTAGTATCACAAGATTGAGATAGTGAACTCAACTTAGCGGGTTCTGACATGACGACCGACTTCGATGACAATGTCTCACGATTGTGCTTTCTAATGTCACTAACAATCGAACCTCCCATCAAGAGCGCGATGAGTAGGCAACCTACAACTTCAATGTAATTGACACTGGTTTCGAGACAGGCAGTCGCAGGGTTGTTCGGACTGTACCGAACCAGTACTGTTTCTGAAGAGCCGTACTTTTGAACCAGTCGATTGTGATCGCGAAAGTATAATCCGCCGAATTGAACGCAATCAGAAGTATAGGTCTGCCCCTTCACCTTGTATTCGTAGCGGATGTCCGCCTCGTCATGGGTGCCACTCCGGCTCTCGACCTTTTTCATTTTTGCCGATAGCACTTTCGCATTGACCGTAGGCCAATTGGGGCTGCCGAGTCCGTTAGAACAGTCGGTAACAGCAACACCAATCATAAATACGGCAATCGCTACTCGAAGGAGCTGCGGTACAAAAGTCAAAATTTTAGTAACTACATCCATGGGGCGCCTCCGTCGGGAAATAGACACCACGAGCCATCTATGAGAACCCGCCGGAAGGGTCACTCAACTGCTTAAACGGAATGCTAGTAAGCTGAGTCAATCTGAGATTGATACAATTCTAGAAGAGTTACTTGACAAGCTGCCGGTTCGTAACATTTCCTTTGTTTTTCATAGAACCCAGACATAGACGCATTCGGGCGAATACTGTCGCAGGCGCCCGTTTGGCCGGATAGAAACAGAGAGCGCCGATCGTCATCTCAATAATCGCTTTTCCAAACGCGGAGTGTTAGCAGCACTTTTCAAGAAGCTCTGCTGGTGAACAATTGCAGAGTTCGGTACAATTTGACGCACCACCGCAGGCTGTGAGGCATAGGCAAAACAGCAAAGTAGCGCGGATGCCATTGCAATAGCCGAAAACCTGTTAGTACTATTATCCAACCCGCTTCCGTACCTCGAAAAAATCGCCGCGCCGAGCATCGAAACGGAAAACCCGCCCAAGACCATTAGCTCAAAGCTATTCCAGTGAAAGTTGTTAGGATCGACACCAGGGATTAGCACTGTTTTTTTTGGATTTCGCGAATCAAAATATACTTTGTGATGACTGCCTACCTTAAAATGTGATTGCACTGATTCTGCAAATTCCTTACTTGTGTTCGGATGGTCGGCTTCGCTCGCGTAAGAGATCTGCGAACCCTCGAACTGTTTCTTCCCGACCATGTACTCATAATTCACAAGACACTGGTAAACAAAATACGATTGATACTTCGACCACCGCTCGGTCGCATAAACTTTGCTACTCTTTATGGTGCCTTGAACATGAGGCCACCTCAGACTCGCGCCTCCGTTCGACAGTCGTTGCAGATCATCCTGAGATAAAAGCCAAGCACCGCGGAAGAAAAAAAACAGGCAACATCAGTAACGCAGAGTATAGAAGCACGCTAGCGACACGCATATAATAAGTATCGCGAGGGCTTGTGTAATTCCTGGATTTCATAGCACTCGCTCTCATACGAACGCACCTCTTCAATAATTTAGTGCTGTCGATAGTAAAATAGCCGTCGGTGTAGATCCGCGCGACTGTGCTCCAACAGTGACATAGGACGAGTTTTCTCAACTATAGTCAAAACCTGCGCAACCACCCTACAGATTAATCGATCTGTAAGAATTGATGGACAGACGCATGATTTGGATTCTTGCTAAGGAGCGTGGCCATCACGGCGCGATCGGAATTCTCTCGCGAGACTTTTAGACAATTGTTGATTGTACAGCCAGCACAAACCACAACAATAATCTTCAGGTTTTCGCGATTTCCGAAGAACGAAGCTTTAGCTGCCGGCTTGAATCTTCTCTCGCACTGCGACCATCCTTATCAGGAGTAGACGTCAAATGCTTGATCGAGTCTTGCACCAAAGAGTTTAGAGTAGCGGGATCTTTGACTATCTGCCTTCCGTATTAAGCTGATAATGAGCGACGCATTGCAACTGCAGCCGGACTTGAAACATCGCGTTTGGCCTTTAGTGAGTCATAGTTCTCCTGTAGTTCCTTATGCATTTGTTTTCTTACATCCGAGTCCAGCGGACTCCAAGTTCCCGAAAACAAAATGCAATCTCTGATCCCGGCACCAACCACGGTGCCCTTTCCATGATGTACAATTTCGAACGCTCTAAGATTTGTCATTATCTCATTGGTTTAGTGATCGCTTTGAGTCGCTGCGTCTTCCCGACGTAGTTCAGACGTGCGAAGGACTGCTCGGTTATTCTTAGACGCGATGGCTTCTGGATTGCTCAATACAAGTTCGAGCATATTTGATACCACTTGCTCGGCTAGCTTTAAGAAAAGCAAATTCGAGGCACGTCAAGACTCTGTTGGCATCATCGGTTTTTACCATAGTTCATCCTGAAGATATAGGAACTTTGATTGCTTTGTTTGACTCGTTAAGAATTGGCAATAGGAACTCGCAATATATATGGCTTCGCATTAATGTGCCGTCCGAAAAATTTACTTCCTGCAGTGTGTATTGGTCAAATGCTGATCGATTGTTTACGTGTGTTTTTCACGATATCTCGTTCGCCCAGCGTCAACAGTAGCAAAGGAAAGACTTCTAAACTCAGGTGCGATGAATGAAGGACAACCGAACTTTCCAGATCACTTTGCATATTCGAGGACAGAACGTTCGATTCGTACGTCACTTATTCCAAGCTCGACCAGCACCGGAAGGTGATCCGAACCTACATTCGGACCAATAGAGCGATTTAGTACGCTGAACTCCTTGCTTATGAAACAGTGGTCGATTGGTAACAAGGGTGTTGTCGGGACATTTCGAAAACTCATAAACGTCGGCCATGACAGTTGAGGTCCGAAGCCCGCCGAGGAGTCTCGCAGTCGGCAATTCGCCTGTAAGTCAGACAACAAGTACGTCCACGGTGTGCAATTCATGTCGCCGCAGAGAATGAGCGGCACTCTTATCTTCGCTAGTTTCTGCGATAAATCTGGAATCTCTTCAGAATGCAACTTGAACCAATGCTCTTTGATTGGTCCCTGGAGATGTGTGAACACAAGCGCTATGGGCTGACCCGCGTACATGAAGTTGCTCGTTATGCTTGGGTGTCCTGTGCTTCCAAAGTAATTGATGACTGTGCTTATGTTATCGATACTCGTGGTGTAAACAGCGATTCCATAAGTATCGACTCGCGCAATCACTGCTACTTTCCTAAAGTTCCCAAGCCCTTTATCTAATGCGCTTCCCCATATAGGCGTTACTTCCGACAGCAGCAGCAAATCGGGCTTCGTAGCATTTATGTAATCTATGACCGCAGTATGATGGAAGTTTCTGTTGTTCAGATTGATTTGCAAAACACGCATCGAGACTTGCTTTCGGTGGTTATCTACACCAAACTTCAGGACGCTTGGAGAAAAACAAAAAATGTTGGTCACAAGACAAGCGAAAATCATCACGCCTGTGAGCTTATGCCTGGGAGACACAAGTGAGAGAAAGCAAAGCACCAAACAGATAAGAGCGATTTCGATGCGAAACTGAGCCACAATATACGCTCGCCACCACAGCCTCTCGCACGCAGCAAGAAGCGTTAGAACTACTGCAGCTAAAATCAAACACGACCTGACTTTTGCGAATAGAAATTTGGTCACTGCATTATTTTTGAAACCGAGCATCCATGCACGCAGTAAAGTGTACAAACCGTAAGTCGCCCAGAAGTTGTCAGTTGTTCCGTGTTCATGGGGTCAACGCTGGCGAAGCCACCCTTAGGCTTTCCGTTGATGCTGGGTAAGCGCTGTTAGGCTTATCCGCCAGCATGGAACCAAGCAATTCTAAATGCCGAATTCCCCCGACAAGTCTAGCTACGAACAACGCGAAGGCGAAGATTGCGATGTTCTTGTCCGCCCTTATTTGGTCAACGATACCCGCGAATGCAGAAACGGACACTTCTTGGCGCGCGCTGCTGAATAAGTCGAAGGCATGCTACTCCAATGCTGACAAAGCAATCAACCTGCGTAAAGCCTTAAGCATGGCAAAGTCATCGAATGCGTCCTTTCCACAACTTGCAGAAATCTATCTTGCGTTAGGAGAAACTGGCCCATGGCCGGCAAACAAATCGGACACTATTGCGTTCTACACAACAATTATCGACCTATACGAAAGCAAGCATCAACCTGTCGATCGCTTTCTAACTGATGCACACTTCGGATTTGCAAAAGAGCTCAAGAGACTGAAGAACAGCACAAACGCATGGAAGGAATTTGCCAAAACCGTTGAACTTAGTGAGAACGCGAAAGGCATGTCCAACAATGAGCGCAGCTGGTATCTGCAGTGCTTCGCAGACTATGAACAGTCCACCGGAAAATACAAAGAAGCTGATGAGCACTTTAAGCAATTCATTGGAGCTTCGAAGGGATGTGAAAGCACTAAAGCTTATCAACATGGGCTGTTTCGATACCTGCGAAATTTTCTCTTGCAGGGGCGAGGCGCTGAAGGCGCACCGGTATTTTCTGCTGCACTAAACGCATGGTCCCGGGAATATAAATCGGACGAGCAGCAGGCTCGAGACTTACCAGGTTTAACGTACCTAGGGGACTGCGCTAACGATATCGGTTACGCGTTTATCGCAGAGGGGAAGCATAACGAAAGCGCAAAAAATGTTTGAGGTTGCGATAATGTTGCGAGAGAAGCTCCAACGCCTTTCGAAGTCAAGTCCCCGATTAGACTCTGAAACCGATAAGTCGATTTCACTTGTAGGTCTCGGTAAGAGCTATGCAATGATGGGCGCGTCGGCAAAAGCCGCTCAAAGCTTTGAGCGAGCTAACAAATTGCGAATTGCAGAAAGGCAAGTATGCGATTGCTCCTACGCGGAACTAATCGACGCATGTGCGCGCTCTCAGCGCACGTCTCGCATCGTTGCGCAGGCGGAAGTGGAAAACGTCTACAAAGTTTATGACAAACAGTCTTTCAATCTGACATCAAAATTTTCGAACTATTTAGACGTCGTTCAGCGACTGCAAAAAGGAGGTTGCGGTGTTTGGCTTGGAGTTGACCACATTCGGAGATTCTTGACACTTGCTGACTCAGAAGCCACCAAGTTTGGTGCCGATGACTGCCGAAGAATTTGTTTAGCTCTCACGATCACTAGAGAAACTTGCGAAGACCGACACCGATGCATTGGGGTACACCAAGAGGCTCCTATGCATTATCCCTCGAAAGTATTGAGCTCAATGCATCAAATCAATCCCGCCGCTCTAGGTACATTCCTCGACAAAGTAAATAAGCTGGACTGGGGAGAGTCCAGCCAGCTCTCAATATACGAAGAAGAACTCGAGTGGCTAGACAAACGCCGGCAGTACAAATCGATCTCTGAGAAGCTCGCAACGGAGTATGTTGCGGCGTTGCATCAAAACAAAGAAGACATTGGCAAAATTTTTGCCAAGCGATTCGAATTGTTGTCGAACGCACTGGGATCAAACAACCCTGAGATAGTCAACGGACTTCCAGAGATTGCCGAATTCCACGAACGAAACTCCCGATTCTATGATGCCATGCAAGTTTATCGTCGGATCGTCGAGATTGATAAGATCCGATTCGGTCCCTCCGAGTCAACGAAGAATGCAATTATGAAATACAGCGAATTACTACTTCGAACCAATGATCCTGACGCCGCTGAGCGAGCGCGAATAGAAGCGCAGAAAATGAGCAAAGAAGTCCTCACCACGCCACGATTCGAATGCTGGAACTTAGCTCACTGACGGACATATAGTCTGTGAAGACACCGACGGCCGCAACCTGCCTGCCGTCGCAATTGTCCCAAAATCGGTAACCGTAGATCAGCCTAGCGGCGTTATAAGTTCGACATGATGAATCTAGCCTCGGTTACATCTTGACAGTCACGAAAATTCAGACGAACTGATGCGACCATAATACCGCCGAGTATTCATGCGAGATCTTTGACATATCAAATTTTTCTTGTAGTCAGCGAAATCGAAATTTTAGTGACGAAAACGATTCTTGCACGCACGTTCGGAACTGGTGATCGTTTCGGGCATCTCACAGTCAGTCAAGATGTAACTTGGGCTTCGCGCCAAGCAAAGCTTGGGAAGGAGGAATTCGTAACATGAGACGATGAAATCTTTCAAAGGAATCTTGTCGGTGAAAGTCCGATCCGGTCAAAGTCGTAGCGGACAGGCCGGCAGCGAGTCTTGCCATTTATCTGGGTGACCGGATAGGTGTCGAAGCGTAGACGGCGAGAACATGGGCCACGAGAACTCAACTCCGAAATCTTACCTGATTGCGGAAGCCGACGCTGTAGCCCAAGCGGAAGGCAGCATCTGCCGGGACGACATGCAAGACCCAGAGGAGCCGCCGGAGTCTCCAGCCCGTAGCACGTGTTCACAAGGATTCCCCAGGAACTTGGGACAAACCTCACATCTCCTGTAGCCAAACGGAGGCAGGTAAGCGCTGACCAAGGGAGACCGTAGGGAAAGCGCAACGGATGAAGAGGAGGCTTACGAACCCGTAGTACCGATGACAACGGGGAACCAGGGCTGAAATGCCCTGGGACCCGGACGAGGGAAGGGGGGAACAAGACAACGCATCGGTCAACAGAAACATCACGATACACAGATATCGAGGAAGTATGTCAACAGAACTTGAACGAATATCCAAGCTAGCCAGAGAGAATCGGCGGCTACAATTTCTTTCGATAGCTCAATATCTCAATCCAGCAGCGCTTCTGGAAGCTTTTCGAAGGCTTCGCAAGGATGCGAGCGCAGGAGTCGATGGTATCAAATACGGTGAATACCAGAAAGGCACAGAGGAGAAAATCCAGAAGCTCCACGAGCGTGTACGGCAGAAGCGCTATCGAGCGCAACCGCTGCGAAGGGTGTATATACCCAAAGAAGATGGAAAGCAGAGACCGCTCTCAATTCCGTCCTTGGAGGATAAGATACTCCAGAAAGCAACAGCTACTCTGCTAAACGCAATCTACGAGCAGGACTTCTACGAGTGCTCATATGGTTTTCGCCCGGGACGAAGCCAACACCAAGCGCTCGACGCGGTCAAACGCACAATATGCGGAAGACCGGTCGGGTGGCTGTTAGAGGCAGACATTTCCGGTTACTTTGATGCCATTGTGAGAAGTCAACTCATGGAGATGATCGAGAGAAGGGTCAAGGATGGAAGTATCCTAAGGCTCATATGCAAATGGATCAATGTGGGGGTCATAGACGAAGGTCGACTACTCACAAGCGAAACGGGCACCGGGCAAGGGCAAATAATCAGCCCTTTGCTGGCGAACATTTACTTGCACTATGTCTTGGACGAATGGTTTGAGACGGACGTGAAATGTCGCCTGCGCGGTGAAGCGCACGAAGTGCGGTTCGCTGATGATTTCATCATGCTCTTTGAGTACAAAGAAGATGCGGAGAGAGTGCTGAGGGTCCTAGCAAAGAGATTTGCCAAATACGGACTCACCCTACACCCGGAGAAAACCAGACTCGTTGAGTTTGGAAGATCTGCGGTGCTGAAATCGGAAACCACTGGAGGCAAAGCTCCAGATACGTTCGATTTCCTGGGGTTCACGCACATCGCAACGCGTAGTCGAAGAGGGTACTTTACAATCCATGTACGGACGATGCGTAAACGCCTGAAGCGCAGCATCAAAGCTGTGAAGGAATGGTGTGAAGAGCATCGGCACGACAGCATAGACAAACAACAAAGAGGGCTGAACAAGAAGCTAACCGGACACTACCAATACGATGGTTAGCTCGTGGGCGGAGTGGAATCTGTCGGCGCACCATCCTTGGGCGCAGGCAATCGAATGAGCGCCATCTCTCTGGTGTTGTCCGGACCATAGTGCACGAGTACTGTACTATCATCTTTGACCAAGTCGCCGAAGCTAGTGTCAAATACGGTGCCATTGTCTTGTCCGAGTGTCCAGGAAATCCTTTGAGTCTTCTTGTCCAAAGAACCGTAAATCTGTGCCTTTTCGTTCGTGAGAAGATTGAGGTAGTTGCCTCGGATGATGCCCGCCTTGTTGATGGCGAGCTGCAGTTGCGTATTTGATTGGGTGGCGCCAGGATCTGCGAGTGAGAAAACGCCTAACGGCTGCCACTCTTCAGTGGGTGCAGATTGGGAATCCGAGTTAGAGTAATTGTTTTGATCGTAGTATTGTGATGATGAATCATACGAATTTGCGTGTGATGCGAGCTGCTGAGCTTGCTGATAGTACTCTTGCTGAGTACCGGATGGCTGCCCGTTTACGTAAACGTTGTCACCTTCATAGGTAACATTGTTAGTTACCGGCTGCGAAGAGCTATGCCCGCCACCGCTCGCTGCCATCATTCCGAGTCCGAGGAATGATGTCAGAGTTGAAACACCCATCATGGTCCAAGCTGTAGCGGCACCCCATCCGCCACATCCCCAGGCTCCCGGGTAGCCCCAGCCGTGATAACCTCCATAGCCATATCCGTGATAGCCCCCATAGCCGTACCCATGATAGCCACCAGCGACTCCGTAGCCATGAGCGAAGCCAGCACCGTATCCGCCACCATTTCTGTTGACGTTAACGTTGTTTACGTTGTTTATGTTGTTATTGTTGAACGAATTCCTAATGCTGTTTCCCTGATTATTGAGCGTTTTCCGATCTATATTTTGCGGAGTCCTATTCCCAGCGATTCCGCTCATGCCACCATCGGTGGGCAGCCGATTGTTTGGCCGGTTGCCGTTAAAGCCGCCATCTGAACGATTACCTCCGCCGAAACCTTCGCCGCCACCTCCGAAATTCGGACGATTGCCACCGCCGAAGCCCTCGCCGCCACCTCCGAAATTCGAACGATTACCTCCGCCGAAACCTTCGCCGCCACCTCCGAAATTCGGACGATTACCTCCGCCGAAACCTTCGCCGCCACCACCGAAGTTCGGGTGGCTGCCGCCACCGCCCAAACCGTTGAAACCGCCGCCGAAGTTTCTTTCTCTCGAGTGTCCGCCCATGCCGCCGGATCCGCCGCCACCATGTCCAAAGAGACCGCCGCCACCATGGAAGCCGCCACCACTTCCACCGCGGAAGCCACCACCACCTCCTCCACCAAACAATCCACCACCGCCGCCACCGCGGAAGCCACCACCACCGCGCGCGTAGGTCGGAGTCACAAGCATCAGACTCATTGTTAGAGCCAAAAAGATTTTTGCAGCCTTCATCATCACTTATACCTTCAATTAATTGTGTGCTTACTTACTTGGCTGCCCGCCGAATTTTTAGAGGCGCCGTGTCTGTAAAAGCCACTCCATCTACGCTTCTATTTAATGACTGCCACACAAAGCCATTGCTGTCGTCCACCGACATAACGTTTGTTGCTGACGACGTGCTGCCATCGCGTTCCACACCGGAGACTGCGATCTCCCACCGTTTTCCGTTTTTGACCCATAGGCCCAATCCGAATCCACCATTCGAATCAAAATTCCATGAGATTGGCTGATCGTTGCGAGGATCCCAGCCAATCACTTGCCTGCTCTGCACTGGTTTCCCGTCATTCGATTTTTTTGTTTCATAGGTACAGGTAATGAAGTTTTTATTGGCAGCCCATTCCGCTTTCATCTGGACGGTACCACCATTTTTTTCACCAGTCCAATCACCGACAAGCCATGCAAGCTGTTCAAGCGGGTTGACCTCCGCGGCTGCTGCCATTGGGGTTTCAGTTGCAGACGAAATTAACCAGGTGCCGTTTTGTTTGACAAACACTATTGAATAGCGCGTTTCAGAGGTGCCCTTCGCTTTGATTCGAACAACACCTTCGGACAACGCTACGCTGTCGGACAAAAGACGCAGCGAGTCATTCACGAGTTCAAGCTGAGGTTTGCCCCCCTCTTTGAATGCTTCAGTGAAGCAGTCTTGTACAGCCGCACGCCCCTTGAACACAGCACCGTCCTCATCTACATAAGTGCCGTCCTCGGTCCAAAGCGCTGCCATGGCCTTGGCATCTACATCAGAGAGAGCTTTGGTAATTTTAAATAACTGACCATGCACCGCAGCTTGCGCTGTTTGAGACGACCCATCGGACTTCAGCTGCTTTGCAGACGCCGTTTTGTTTTTCTTCTCTGCTTTACCTGTGGACTTTGCATCGGCGGCGTTGGCTGCAAAGCAAAGTGCTGCGACTCCAAGAGAAAGTGCTACAACTGCGGCTTTGGGCATCTTATTAGCAATCATTTTGTTCAGTCCTCGTCGGTGCTTCTGAAATACTGCGGGTGTTGATGTTCTGTCGATTAGTATCGAGCAGATGTCGAACTCGGATGGAGCAGAAAACATTGAAATGCTACAACATTTTTGGCGCTTGAAAAGTCTTTGATGTCCTCTCCGTCCTGAAAAACGGCAGTTCCCTGGGCTCAAGCCCCAATGTGCTTTTCGAGTTGCCAACACGATAATGCAAAACGCCTTCGCTCCGTCAATTGCATGCATATCCATATCAGCGCCGATAACAATCGGATCGTTAATAGTAATGTCATCACGAGTTGCAAACTGGAAAAGGTTGCCGGAAGAAGTGCCACCAGTAGTGACATCACCGTTGGCTGTAAATGTGACATCACCGGTGGTGGACTCCGTGATGGTGCTAGCACTGGTTGCGGCGTAGATCTTGCCATCAACGGATGACAGGTTGATCTCTGGTGCTACCAGCGCTGCTGTTTTCAATACTTTCACGCTATCGCTTGAATCGTCAGTCAGGCCTCGAACGTCTTCTGCCTGCACAGGGTTGATCGAACAAAACAGCAGAGATCCGCCGATCACGGCAAACCACTTGCCTGACTCGAAATTTCGCAATCTCAGGTGGTGTTTATTCATTGCTACAGTCCGCCGATCAACGAGACCAGCATTTACTCAGACTCTCCAAGCGGTACAGGCCACCACGACAAGTCTTCTAGGTCCTTAAAATTGACGCTCTCAGTACACTTGCGAATCTTTGCTGTCATAATATATCTCGATTCCCAAAGCGCCGTGCCGCAGCGAACAACGAGAAAAGCTGGACTCACCGCCTTCGCCTTGATGTGTGCCTAATATGAAAGTGAAACCTCTTACCGCAATTCTGTCAGGAGCCGCGCTCCTGGTAGTTGCATTGATAATCTCATTCTCTCTCCCAAGCGCCAAATCACAGCAAGAGCGAATACCAATCCGCATCGGGTGGCAGCTTTCAGCGGCGACACAAGGTCAGATCGTGGAGGTTCTAAAGAGAACCAATCTTTTGGACAAGCTCGGGTTGGACCCAACTTTCGTGCCGTTCAGTTATGGCGAACCGGAAGTTGCTGCTGCTCTCGCGGGCAATCTTGATGTGATGTTCTCGAGTGGTCAGTCGGTCAACAACCTCATCGCCAAAGGCGGAAAGTGGAAAGTCCTGGGGCGTCTGAATTTCATCCCTGCAGCCGTGATGGTTCCGCCTGAGTCGCCAATCAAAGATCCCAAAGACCTTCGTGGCAAAACCGTAGCCTGTACTTTCGGAACCATCGGACATAGAGAAGCCACCCTCAAAGAAGAGGCCGCCGGGCTCATCCCCGGCAAAGATGTCAACAACGTCAATATGGACATTCTCGAGATCCAGAAACTCGTCGGTAATGGCGGACGTGAGAAATGGGGTAATTTTGACGCGGTTGCCGTGTGGGAACCGGATATAGCGCTGTTCAAAACAGACGGTTTAGCGCGCGTCTTGAGCTCTCACCGCGCGGTGTTCCTGGTCTCGGTCTCCGACAAGTTCATTGCCAATAATCGACAGTCGGCGATCCATTTCTTGGAGGCAATTGCGCAGTCCTGGGATTTTTTCAACCGCTATAGAGACCGAGTCAACCAGTGGTATATCGACGATTCACAGTTTGGATTCACGTCCGCTGCGCTGACATCGGCGGCCAAGGAAGATCCGAATTTTGAGGCGAAGTCGCTTTCAGATATAGACCTTCAGTTAACCGACGAAGGCTATCAAATACTGGACATGGGCGCAAAATGGTCCCATGAGCATGGATACACGCAGACCGTGTTGCCAATTCGACAGTCCGTGGACCAATCTTTAGCAGCAGAGGCGACCAAAGCACTTGCCTCCGGCAAAATCAAAGAACCTCAAGTCATATTGCCATCCACTCGCGAAGTGGCCTTACAAGATGATAGTGGTGACTTCTTGGGGTCAGTTCCGCTCTGGGGCATTTTCTTGCTGCAAGTTCTTGTGACCCTCGCTTCAATTGAGGCTGGACAATGGCTTGGTGCTCGACGCGCGCGCCTGGAAGAACGTGAATCGGAGGGTGCGGTCAGCGCAGTCTCTGGAGCTGTGCTTGCCCTTCTCGCCTTCGTACTCGCTCTCACATTCGGCGCGGCAGCAAGTCGGTTCGACTTGCGAAGAGACGCTTTGATGGGCGATGTCAACGCGATCCAGACGACCTATATGCGCGCAGGACTCGTGCCCGATCCTTACCGAACCATCACACGCTCATTACTGCGTGACTACGTAGAAGTCCGGATGAGCATGGGTGATGTCTACGGAGATCCCGAGCAGTTGAGAACATTGAGAACTCGAACCGCCGCGCTGACGACCATGCTTTGGTCGCAGGCCGAAGGTCTTGCGGCTAAGGATCAAAACGATATCCATGCACTTTTCTCCGAAGGCATCACGGACATGGTTGAGTATCAAAATAAGCGCATCGCCTTCGGTGCCAACTTTCGAATACCAACATTTGTTTGGGAAATTCTGGTGCTCTCGTCATGCATCTCAATGTTCATTATGGGATTCCAATTCGGACTTTCCGGAAAGCGCAGTTTTCCCGCTCAATTGGCACTCGTTCTGACTTTTGCACTGGTGGTTCAACTAATCTATGACCTGGACTCGCCAGGCAAGGGTTTCATTCGTCTAAACCAACAACCAATGATTGATCTATACCGGAGTCTTTCGAAGTGATTGTTTGACCTGAGCGCAGTGATAAACTTCCCGGTGACGTTTACGGCACAGAGCTTCTCAGACAAACAATTCATACCTCGATTTCTATGTTAGATCCATTCCTAGCCAGACGGCTTCTCGGATGTTCATCACGACTTCGTTGACAAAGGTCGTCACTCGATCAACATGAATAATTCCTGATTGGGTTCCAGCTTGTACGCGCTGCTAACAGCTTCAGTACCAGTTTTCTGCCACCATAAATGGTGCATTGCTGCAATGAATCTTGTTAGCCCCATGGTCAACAACAGCTTTAGTAGAGGATCTTATCGAACCTACCGCTTACATCTACATCTCACTTGTCCAGACTTTCTTCAAATGGCATGACTTTCTTTTGCGCTCTGCCTTGCTTGCGGTCCTTCAATGGCGAGACTTGAAATTTCTTCTTGTAGAGACTGCTGAAAGAACTTAGGGAAGCAAAGCCGGTGTCAGCACAAATTTCATTTACGGATAACTTGCTGTGATGTAAAAGTGCTTTAGCCTTCTCCAGTCTCATAGAGAGCAAGTATTGGTGTGGTGTGGTTGCGAACACTTCTTTGAATAGCCGCAGAAAATGATGTGGAGCAAATCCCGCAAGCGTTGCAATTTGCTCGAGGTTTTGCTTCTGGCTCAAATCGGAGAGCATGTAATCACGAGCGATGTACAGCCGCCTGTAAACTTCCTCTCGCGTACTAGCTTTGGTAAATTTCAACGCATCGATTTCGCCATTCACGCCATCGTGCACGCTCGCCAGGTGTTCGATTAATGCGTAAAGTAGTTGCTGAATCTCTATATCTTCTGCAGAACTATTGGTGCGCTTGTGAATCGCTGTAAGAATCGAAATCAACTGGTCATTCCGCGGATATAGTCGCTCGACAAAATGCACCGAGGGGAGTGGCACCTCTTCGTCCAGCTGTTTGTGATTTGGATAGCGCAAACTGGCGAACACATCAGCAACGGTGGTAGGTGCAATGAAAACTGTCGCCGTCTCCACGTCTGCAACACTATCAATGTAGCTCGAGTATTCTGTACCTTCGTTAATGATCAGGTAAGAGTCATTGTTGACAGTTACAGTTCGTCCTGGTAGCTCGTATGTTTCTGCGGAATTGAGCAAACACTTGATCGACAGCGGCGTAACTCGCTTGGGCCAAGACCAGGTCGTCGGTCCGACATGTTTTGCGCAGGCAACCATGTTGGGCCACTGTTCGCGCTTGATGGCGGACCAGTTGGTTACGCAAAATCTAGTGTCTCTGACGATATTCATTCGGTCGTCAACATTTGGTGTCTGATTAGTATAGCGCTCGAGACCCCTGGATCGAAAAATAGCAATTTTCGATAAGAACCCGGAAAGTCGAATCGATAGTCTTAGGGCATGAATACAGTTGTCAAACAACCAGTTAACATCAATAGCGAGACCTCCCCAGCGGCACTGGTGGCCGCCGCCGGAGTCCGTGAAAGCCGATGCCCCTTTGCAAGGCTAAGCAGATTTCTATTCAGCCCTCGACAAGTCGATGGCAGGAAGACGGCGGGACTGGCTTGCCCCGCACAGCTGAAGACTCTGTCATGGATTCGCAATTTCGTGGCAAAACCGCATCCAGAGCTCGGGCGTCAGGGACCTGTTTGTCCGTTTCTTCCAAGGGCATTGCGTGATGATTCGATTGCTTTTCGAACCATCGCAGTATCGGATCCGTCGGAAGCGAAGTTGGATGCCACCATTAAACAGTACGCGGATCTATTCTTGCAGATGGAACCGACACAGGGAAATGCCAGGCTCAACAAGACCATTGTTCTGATCTTTTCCGGACTACCCGAAGCCGCTGCCGGCAACATCGTAGAGTCCGCGCATCATCGGCTCAAGCCGCACTTCGTAGAGCTGGGTCTGATGCTCGGTGAGTTTCATAAGGACCACAAGGGCGAGGGCGTTCATAACGATCGGTTCCGACCATTGCAGAGTCCTTTGCCACTACTCGTAATTAGATTCATGGTGGCATCTGACCTCGCATTTCTCGACCGCTCGAGCTACCCACTTGCGCTGAGACAGCGCTTCGTGCGAGCGTACAAAAGAATATTCAGCAAAGTTGGTTGATCCGGGGTCATTCTGTTTCGTTTGCTCACAGACCTCCGATCAAAACACGATATCGACGCAACCGAAGGGTTCTTTTTGTTCGATCAACGTTACTATTGCTTCAAGGCGCTCACACGTTTACATGAACCAATGGAGACGCACTACCAATCGCCGAGCTCAGCAAGAATCTTTTTCGATACCTCGCGCGCTTTGGCTCCCGTCACGCGGCTGGTTCCATCGATGTGAGTCGCAAAAACATAATTACCTTTTTTGCTTTCCAAGAATCCGACAAACCATCCGGAGACTAGCTGTCCGTCTTTCTGTTCAGTACCAGTCTTGCCGAATAGAACGGCTGTTGGGCTTTCGTCACACTTCATGAGTTTCTTGACGATCTGCTGAGATCTGGCAGACAAAGGAAGTTTTTCCGCATACAGACGCTCGAGAAAATCAACTTGCTGCGCCGGTGAGATTCGCAACGACCCTGCAGAACTCATCCAGAAGTCTTCGATTCCGCTGGACATGTCTTCGTTGCCGTAATGCAAAAGCTTCAAATACTTCTCCAGATCTTTCTGGCCTATCTTGGCGCTCACGCGCTGAAAATACCAATTCACATATTCACTCATAGCCGATTTGAGGTTGTGATCTTTGTTCCACGTGTCGACAGGCTGTTTTACACCATCCCATTTCTCGATTTTATTCTCATCCTTGATCGCTCCTGTTTCCAACCCGATCAAACCAATGACGATTTTGAAAGTCGAACATGGAGATATAGGTTTTGATGCAAGCTCATCGTTGTACTGCAAAACAGGCTTTCCTGCGGCATCGCGCATGACAAAGGTACCCTTGTATCCATCAAAGCATTTAGCAACCTTCTCAGATGTGCCAGGTTCTGCAGCCATCGCAGGTGACAGCGCAATTGCGTAAGTGCTCATAAACAAACAAAGAACGTTTTTCCAGGTGCGTACTTGCATTTTTCCGACCTCCTAATTTGATGCTTGACTGCTATCTGCGATATCGCGATTGATTTCAGACAGACCAATGTACAGTCCGTCGAGTTCTTCTAGACAATCAGATCTCTGCTCCTCGATTCGACGCAAGTTGGCATTCTGGACGGCGATTTCGTCCTCAACAGCCTTTGTGAACTGACGCCGATTCGCGAGTTCGGCATGTGCTCTGGTGAGTTCGCCTAGCTCTTCGAGTTTGTCCCTGCGATCCTGCTCCAGTTGACGAAGCCTCTGTTGAGAATTGTGGATCTGATGTTGAACTTGGGCTCTTTTGGTGAGTAGCACTGCCAAAAGTTTAGAAGACAAATGATAGTCGGCGGCCAGAGCAGGAATATTCGCAATCCAGAAAAGCGAAATGATAACTGCGATAGCCACCGATTGTGACACCATGCTTTCTTGCTCCCGATTGGACTTTTCGATAGCAAATCCTTGCGTACTAAAATTCTATGTCATGCGAGTCCGAAAGTTTGAAAAGTCTTCGATCAATCGACGTAAGATTCCAACGCGACTCCGCAAGCGTCAATTCATGTAGTACACAACTAACACAGAAGATCTCTTCGAACACGGCGCAGCGCCGCTTCTGCGTCACGAAAATTCTGGTCCTGATTGACACTGCCCAATACAACATCGCCGACAGTGAGTGTAATGTATAAATCTCTGAGAACCGCCCTTTCAATCCCCCTATTAATTAGTCAGATTGATTCGTCGGGATGAATTGTATTGGATCACTTCACCACATACGGTGCGTCGGTTGGATAAGTAACGAATTCCGATTTTCTGCACTTTCTATTCCCAGGATTCGAATCGGCCAGCGACGAATAACATTAGTTTTGAGCTCGCAACGCCGGCGCAGATATTTCGCAGTCTGGTTCGGTAGGATGTTTTACATCGACACCGAATTTGGCGCCACTCCATATCTTCCGTATATACCTCTGGACCATTTCGAAAAATTTCGACTCAGTGCATAATAAAAACATACGAGGCCTCGATTCAATGTTTGTAGAATCACCGTTTAAGCAAAAGACGCAATCAGCGCCCGAGCTAGTTGGCCACACTGTAGCGAAGCCATTTTTGAAATGGGTTGGTGGTAAGACACAACTCATAGAGCAACTTGATTCGAATGTGCCGCTCGAGTTGCGTGATGGGAGCGTTGAGAAGTATGTCGAGCCGTTCGTCGGCGGTGGCTCATTCTTTCTCCACGTAGCACAGAAATATGCTGTAAAGAAGCTGATTATTGCTGACAGCAATCAAGATCTGATTCTGGCTTATTGGACCATCAAGAGCCAAGTTGATTTACTCATCCAGCACCTACAAAAGATACAGATCGGATATCTATCTCTCAATGATAACGATAGACAAGAGTATTACTATCAGACTCGAAAAGAATTCAATGATCAAAAGTTTTCAATTGATGTTCAAACCTACTCGGACGATTGGATAGAGCGAACATCGCAACTCCTTTTCTTGAATAAGACTTGCTTCAACGGATTGTTTAGAGTCAATGCTGCAGGAATGTTCAACGTAGCCTTCGGAAGATACGACAACCCCAAAATCTGCGATCCGGGTAATCTGCAAGCAGTCTCTCAAATTCTCCAAAGAACTCAAATTCTGCTGGGTGATTTCACGTGCGTACGCGAGCACCTGGATTCAAAAACCTTCGTATATTTGGACCCTCCCTACCGACCTCTTACCGAGACCGCCAACTTTACCGCATACTCATCAAGCACCTTTACTAATGCCGATCAGAAGCGACTGGCCGACTTTGCCCGAGAGGCGACTGTTCTAGGGTGCAAGCTAATGATTAGTAATTCGGATCCGGACAATATCGATTCGTCGGATACGTATTTCCTGGACAATTATCCGGACTATCGGATAGAGCGAGCGTTTGCAAACAGAATGGTGAACTGCAAGGCCGATCGACGCGGCAAGATCTCGGAGCTCATCATAATGAATTATCAGAGCTGCTCGGAGAAAGTAAGTTCGAGCGAAGAGACAGAGATAGACCCAGAGGCAGCTCAAGAGCCGGCAGCGGATGCCGCAGCAGAGGCCGAGCTAGAGGCTCCGGCGGAGTCCGCGCAAGAGCTAGAGTCCCCTACACAAGCAGGCTCTGAGGCAGTACCAGCAGCCGTGCCAACCGCAGCGCCACAGGCGACCGCGGAGGCAAAGACCAGCGCGGTCAGGCGCAACTCCTCGGCGCTAGGTGCGTTTCAGCTATTGTACGATTGTGCAAAAAGCGAAAGACCTTTTAGTCTGGAAGACCTCGAACAAACTACTGGATGGAAATCACAGACAGCGCGAACTTACGTATCAAAAAAATGGAAGCACTATCTAGATCCAGTTGATGGGGCAAGACCAGCGCAATTTACAGTTAGGCTTTCTTTCTTGCAGCTGAATGAAGAGAGTTTCTTGAATGAGTTTTCTCAAGTTCTAGCGAACACTAAAGCGGTTCCCCAGACCGTTGAGGAAGCAAAAGAGCAGGCGCTGACTGCATTGAGTACCTATGCCAACATGATCGGTGCGGCCAACAACACTTCAGCGGAGAAAAGAATTCGCCGACTGATTGAGCAAATCGGATCTATCTAGCAAATAAAGAAGGGGTATATGCCAGGCACAGGAACAGCCGTTCGAGCTGGAGACAGACTAGCGAAGCAAGTAGTCGCACTTGCAGGCGACCTTCAACTCGAATCACGAGAACAATATAGATGCGGTAGACGATTGTGGGGAGCCGAGCGCTATATTGATGTGGTTCTAACAGATCCAATCTCGAAGCGACGTTTGGGAATTGAATGCAAAGCACAGGACTCGCCAGGAACTGCCGAAGAAAAGGTCGTGGCCACTATCCAGGATATCGATGCCTGGCCGATCACAGGATTGGTTGTGTTCAGCGGCGAGGGGTTTAGCGACAAGATGCGTTCGTTCATGATCGCATCGGGAAAAGCTGTAGACTTTGCAGAACTCGAGGAGTGGCTTCGCCTGTTCTTTGGGCTCGAACTTCCTGCAGCAATCGCGAAGAAGAAAAAGAAGCGATCCAAAGCTTGGTCGCCCGTTCTTTAATGCTTTGGTTTCACTTCGACCTCGCCTTTCTAATGACTTCGAACTCCTTGAATGCATGCCTTTCAAGGACTTTGAAAACATTCTCCATTCTCTTCATCACATCTCGCCGCGGGTCTGCGGTAAAGCGCTCGAGGAGTTGCGCATACGTGGGTTCCTGCCCGCCGTTCTGCTTCATCGTGCCTTGCTTTGCGACATAGAGTTTGTACATCTCAGCAAATACTTCACCTTTACAGGCGTAGTAATTCATTTTCTCGCTTTGACCGCCAGCTTTCATTCGGTCTGAGAGGATATCGTGATTGGCAGGATCCTGGTCAAAAAGAAAGACTTTCTCTTGCCGCTGTATACGATACCATTCTAGATAAGCCGGTCACCGAAGCAAACTCATTCAAGCCGAAAGAACCAACGCCAGACGACTTGATCAAACAACAGCGTCAGTTTATTGAGACTCTGGAAAGGGACGATGCTGTAAGTCCGAAGCGCATATTCGAAGAACGTACGATATTACCCAAATATTTGCGTCACTGGGGTCGCAAAGAGGAGGCTCATCAACAGGCGGAATAATGTCAAGCCTGCTCCCAAGAAGCTATCGGAACAAACGAAGTCGATCCTTAAGAATCTGGACAGGCTCTACCAAGAATCCCCATTCGGTGAACAATTTCTTTCGCAGAATCGACAGTCGTAGCCGTGAGTCGGAAACTGATAAGATAGCTTGATTGTTCATCTCGATTTTCTCTGTTATAGGTGAACGACTCTGGTACAACCTACCTCCGGGACGCGAAACTTCGAGTTCGACATTCAAAAAACTTCCAATAAACATTCAATACCAGGAGTTGTTGAGTTCGCAGTTGGCGACAGCGGCTTGACCTACGCAACGATTACGGGCCCCGCCTGCAGAGCCACTGTATATCTGCAAGGCGCTCATCTGACGGAGTGGTGCCCGGCAGATCAACAGCCGGTATTGTTCTTGAGTGAGCATCAATCAATTACTCGCGGCAAGGCTATCCGCGGTGGCGTTCCAATTATATTCCCGTGGTTTGGAGCGCGTACGGCGAATCAGTACTCTTCCCGCGTCGACGGACCATCTCATGGCTTTGCAAGGACTGCAGAGTGGCAAGTGGTTGAAACAAAGCTGAGTGGTGACGACGTAGAACTCACGTTAACGCTTGGCCCTGACGACACTTCCCGCGAGCTAGGGTTCGACGCCTTTCTCCTCACATATAAGCTTATCCTTGGAGCCAATATTGGTTTACATCTTTCTGTGAGAAACCAATCGACAGAGCCTATTAAATTTGAAGAAGCTCTTCACAGCTATTTCTCCGTCGGCGATGTGAGACAAATCAAAATTCTCGGTTTAATTGATACAGACTATTTTGACAAAACAGATGGGTTTAAACGAAAGCGCCAGACGGAGCACGCTTTGACCTTAACAGGCGAGACTGATCGCCCTTATGTGGGAACGAATTCCACTGTTGAGATTGTAGACGCCACACTTCAACGCAGAATCATCGTCTCGAAAGAGAACTCTCAAACAACAGTTATCTGGAATCCCTGGACCGACCTCACTGCCAAGCTTGCGGATATGAATCCCGATGACTGGTTGTCCATGGTCTGCGTCGAGACGGCGAATGCGCTTGAGAATGCAGTCACTCTGGCGCCAGGCGAAGAACATAGGATGGCGGTCGCCATCTCGGTGGAGAACCTGGCGATTGCACACCACTAGGTCGCCGATTACGCGGTGGATTCGTGGTTGACCAGACCTCATGCAATGTCGGTCAGTAACTAAGGACAAGCAGCTGTTGATCTCCTCATTGAGGCTTGCCTAGACCTTAACGCTTGCAAGAGCTTCAAATTCAAGACTCTTCGCTGTGTGTTTCGTCGTTTTTAGGTGACATACGGCGAATGCTGGTCTATGCTTAAAGTACATACATTTTCCTAGGAGCAGTATGAAAAAACTACTATTCCTGACGGCCATGTTGCTTCTCAGCAGTCAATCGGTTTTTGCCCAAGGCAACAACGGTCGTTCTCTCCAAGATTATTATGCTTCAAAGTATGGCTCATCATCCTCCTCTTCTTCATCCACCTCACCTTCTTCAAAGCCACCGGCGTTTAGTCCGCCGAGCGACGTAGCGACCGGACAAAGTCAACGAGCAGTCTCGGACGAGCAACGAATAATCGACGCCGTTGCGAAGCGCAATTTTTCATACGATACAGCCAACACTTCTCAGCGAGTAATTGCACAGCCTGCGCCCAATGGAGTTCCCAAATTTGACGGCAATTCTGGAGCCAAGTCCTACTCCGAAATGTTCAAGACAGACCACCGCACTTTGCCTGGTTTTGACCCAGCTACGGCGGACAAGCCAGTCATGCCCAACTTAAATCAGCCACCATATACGATGCCCAACCAGAACGCGTCGGTGTCAAAGCCAAAGCACTCTTCAACGATCGGAGAATACGTCACCAACAAACTAAAGGGAGCATCGTCAACAGATAGAAGCTACTACAACCAACTAATGTCCGAGCAACACTTCAGCCGACCGCATCAGCCAGGTCCGCAACGCGTACCGCAAGGCGGCTACATCCACGTCATGAAAGATGGACGCGCAAGAAATTATTTCCAGGGCAAGTGATACTCTGCTTCAAGTTACCGACCTGGACGCCATAACGACCTCTTAGTCTGCAATCAAAACGTCGGGCATCTCACGCATTGTTCCTTCATGTTTGAGTCACATGAATCGCTATTCCTTCCCTAGTGGCGCGTCGCACCGTTCTGATGCGCACGGGTGAATGTCAGCCAATTGCCAGAATAAAGTTTTATTCTCTTCTCGATATAACATCAAGCAGAGGTTTCCATGTCTAGAAGCCATCAAAATTTTGAAGGCTCGTCAGCAGAGCTCTCCACCAACCACGCCGACGCGAGCACGAACCGTATCTTTGACGATCTGTCGCTCCAAGACTTTCGAAACACAATGGAGCAAGCCAATAAACGCGACTGTTTCGCGAAAAAACAAAGCGACACGCACATCAGCTTCAACGAAAAAAATGATGATATCCAAGCGAGCCAACTGGAGGAAATTGCCGAAGGGAAGTTTCCTGTAAAGCTGGCAGTAGAGCTCGCTAATTCCTTCAAAGATGAGCTGCTTCAAGGATTGCAAAAGTCGATGAAGGATAAAAACGCGATTCTAAAAAGGCACGACAGCGAATATCACTTGGAAGGCTTTATAACAAAATCGAAGACGGACGATCGGTTGACCCTTTGGATGATCTTAAAGAAAGACAAGGAAGATACTAGCGCGATCGCCAAGGATCTGGAAGAAAACGGTACCAAAAGCGACTACGCACCACGATCCGGATATCTACGATTGAAGGCCGAAATAAAGGAGCACACGAATGCCCTGAGCTCTGACAGTCCATCTGGACAAGTAGAAGATCCACGAGTAGGAAAGATTGGATCTCGGTCGAAAGATCTTCTAAACAACCTGCCAGACAAAACCAAGCCCACAACAGAGCCGCCGAAAACAGAACAAACCACATCGAAAGACAATCCAAAAGCACCGAACGCGGAAAAGCCTAAGCAGCAGGAAAAACTAACATTGATTGGAGCCGAGGACGAAGCGCTGATCGAAAAATTCTTGAAGATTAAAGTAACAATTGTTGTTCCCAAGAAGTAGGAGCGGCTAGTAAAAGGTTCCGGACAAAATCAAGCATTCTTTCTTTTTTTGGCGAAACGACTTCAGCATGATTGCTCTATGCGCAGATCTCGAAATCCCACTCCCCTGCGGGACAAACGGCTTCTTGGGCCCGTTAACCGATATCGCTTAAGCGTTTCTATGTTAGCTACCGGTGGGCTAAGTCAGGTCGCGGTGACAGATGGCGAAAGCCCCTTCGCCAGCCCGTCGAATTCTAGCTTTAGCCAGAATGTGCGCACTGAATTCGAGCGAATCTGGAGAAACACGGAAGTGACGATTTGAGACAACACTCACACAAGTGAAGAGGCGTCAGTCACAGCGATTACGATCAAGTTATCGCGCTCTAATAAATCAACCGGAGAAAAGGCATATAGTTCTTGTTCCTCTTAGGAACCGCAATTGAGCAACGCATCAAAGAATTTTGAGATTCATCCTGTTCCGCGAAGTCGGCGAACAATAGTTTCGCTGCTTCGGCATGTGGGCAGTAATGTTGCTGGCCTACTGTACGTGGACTTCGACATGGCATGGGCCGATGAATTTAGACTTCGATTGAAAAAGGCCGGGCAGAACGTCACGATAACCGCCATGCTGCTCAAGGCCATTGCGATTGCCCAGAGAGAACATCCGGAGAGTAGAACCGAGTGGCTACCGTTCGGGCGACGAGTAACTTACAACAATATAACCGCCGGCTTCACGGTAGAGCGGATGGTCGACGGGCAAGCAACTGTTTTTCTTGGTGAGATCGAATCGCCAATCGAAAAATCGCTCGAGAAAATCGCCCTTGAGTTGAAAGAGCATGCAGGAGCTCCAATCAAGGATGTACAGCCTTTGTTCATGCAAAATGCATTCTCTTTTTTGCCAACATTTGTGCGCGGTATCATTTTGGAAGTAGGCAAAAGAGTGCCGTTCGGCCGTATGCAGTGTCAGAAAGCAACGTTTGGACTGACGACTTTAGGAAAGTTCGGCATCGATAGCCTAAACTGCCCATGTCTCTGTGCTTGCTCATTTTCAATAGGCACCGCAGAGAAGCGCCCAATCGTGCGCGACGGCGAAGTGGTAGTTCAATCGGTGATGACGGTAGGATTGAACTACGACCGACGCGCGATTGATTCTTCAAACGCGGCACGATTTTTAGACACAGTCCAAAAACTCATGGAAGGTGGACTGCAAGAATGGCTTCCCGAGTCGCTCTTACTGGCCTCACCGCAAGAAGACCGAAAAGAATCTCTGACAGCTGTCTGACAGCGATATTCGTGCTTTCTAAAAGTCTCTACGCCATCGCTGTGATAGGGGCATGGAAGTAGTGCTGGTAGTCATCACCGAGGTAGCTTAGCACCCGTCTGCAACGCATTTGGTACTCGGAAGAATCTAACCAACCCTAGTGGTGACCACGCAGCCAGAGAGTCGTGTCAACTCATACACAAATTCTCAATTCCAGCCCAGCTTGTCCAGGATCTGATCGGAAATTTCCAGAGTCTTATCGTTAGTTACCTGCGCGAAAAATTCCTTTGCTCGATCGCCAGGCAGGCGAACTCTGCCGTTGGCAGTCTTTGCATTTCGAATTCGATCAAGTAGCTGAGTGGCAGAAGTTTTGAACTGTGCTTTACCTACAAACATATCCGGCTTCAATCCGATAACGAGATTTCCCCACTCACTTTCTTTATTGCAAAAACCGCTTCCCACCAGGGGGCCAGCAAGCAACTCCACGAGCATTCCGATAGAAGATCCTTTATAGCTTCGATCGAACGGTAGCACCATCCCTTCCTTGAGAACGAGGCCCGGATCCGATGTTGGATTGCCCAGAGCATCGATCACAGCTGTAGGATCGACCTCTTTGCCCTCCGCTGCTGCTAAAACAAGACCATACCAGGCGATTGCGGCTGTAGCCATATCGAATGTAACCGACCCATCATTCGTTGGAAAACTAATTGCAATTGGATTGGTGCCAAACAGCGGCTCGAGACTCGAGAATGGTGCCACTGTAGGTGGTGTCCGTCCCAACATGACAGCGATGTTGCCTTCATCGGATATCTGCTCGGTAAAGTAGGCAAGGGCACCGCAACTAGACCGTACGCCGCGAATACCAACGATGGCGACTGGACTTTTTTGCAGCAATGTCTGCGCCCGATCGATCGACTCCTGCATAATCAGCATGCCATTGTTCTCTCCGCCGTCAAGCCATATCGAACAGCTTGTCTCTTTCAAAACCGAAATCGGTCTGAGCGAAGATTTTTGCTTGAGCGCTGGCTCATTGACGAGTTTTAAAAGCCCTTGATTGTTGCCGTGTGTCACAGCCCAAAAGATCGGTGCGCCTACAGTGATTGCTTCGTCAGGAGAAAATCCTCTCTCTTCCAATGTGGCCTGTAATTTCCGTTTTAGATCAACCAAAGTAATTTGCATGAATGGAAGCCCCGATCGAATGATTTGATAATCCAACATAATGATAGCCGATAACATACTGTATCTTTCAACTATCGATACTGCTACGAATCTCTATGGTTATAAAACTGAGCACGGACAGTGGTGTCGAGGAGACGTGCTTGCAAAATATTCGAGACTTCTTACAGCTGAGAAGTTACACATTCGACTATGTTAATTCCTCGAATCGTACTGGGATATCACCAGAATGTCGTGTTGGCCAGTTTTTCAAACGGTCTTGTATAATGCTGAGCTTAGGAAATCACCTATTCAAGGAGTCCTGGTGAAGCAATCAATCGGTTTGGTAGCGCTGGTAGTGCGCGATTATGATGAGGCGCTCGCCTTCTATGTCGGCGAGCTTGGTTTTCAGTTGATTGAAGACAGCTACGTACCGGCGCAGGACAAGCGGTGGGTCGTAGTTGCGCCTCCAGGCAGCAAAGAGTCGCGACTTCTTCTTGCGCGGGCCAGCTCTGACGAGCAGAGCACGAGAATTGGAAATCAAACCGGCGGTCGTGTCTTTCTGTTCCTATACACAGACGACTTCTGGAGAGATTTTAAATCATATAAGCAGAAAGGTATCGTGTTTGTGCGACAACCAAAAGAGGAGCCCTATGGTACGGTGGCAGTCTTCAAAGATCCCTACGGAAATCTGTGGGACCTTGTTCAAACAAAGGACTAGCGAGCAAAGACTCGAGATTGAGAAATCTCGATTATTCCCGCTTGACACAGGCGTCATGGAGCGTTTGGACATTGAATGACCAATCCTGGAGAACGAGCGAATGGCCCATCGCTTCGGTAGAAGGCACGAGATAATTTTGCATAACATCGACTTTTGAGAGAACTTGGTGCTTTTGAAAAAAATCGATCGCATTTTTTCGACCTATTGGGACCGTTGCAAAATCCATGTCTAAGATGCACCAAACCCGACACTACTCTTCTTATCAGCTTTTGCAAAGTCACACAGCGGATGATTGTTTCCGAAGCAAGCGAACAACATTTCACGGGCGCTTTCTCTCTTCGCAACGGAATCACTCAATCGTCCCTGCATCTCATCCAGCTTTGCGAACACCAGGTATGTAGCCGCAATCTCTGGATGTCCGGGCTCGAGCAGCTCTTGTCGCAGCTTGAGACATTCTTGTAAATCCGCTTGCGCATAACGGAGCTGCCGGGAGCGTAGTCTCGCTTCGGCTCGATGAAACAGAAGCGTAGCCCTAGCGAGGAGGTATGCAGGTTGTTTTGAGTCTTTCAGCAAGGCAAATCCTTCTTCGATCGTTGCCGCCGCATTCTTAGACTCCGATTGCATGGAGTAAGTCGAAGAGAGATAAGCAAGCGTGAGTGCCCACCTCTCATCAAACTGCCTTTTGAGTTGTTGACGCAAGCTAATTGAGCGCTCCAAATCCTTGCGCGCGGCGTCTAACGACCCTACCATATTCTCGACTCTTCCCTTCAAGGACAACGCATTTGCCAGGCAAAGGCGTGCCGAGTCGGATTGATTTTTCGCAGCATTTTCGAGGCAACTTTCTGCAATTGCCACGGCGCGCTTTGCATGAGTCAAAGATTCCTCATATAGTCCCATATCGAACAATATTGTTCCGAGCGAATCACGACAAACAGGCTCTAATTCGGTCAATTGCTTTTGATTGATTTCCAGCTGCCGCTCCAACATCTTATTTGTATATTCGTCATGGCTAGTCGGTGGAGCATGACTCTCGTGCCGGCTTAAGCATACATTCAACGCCCTTTCGCTGAGACTTCGCGCTTGCGAATACTGAAGGCGTTCTTGTGCGACTTCCGCCCGAAGACCGAGAGCAATCGCTGCTCCCGCAGATAGAGGCGAAACACAGTTCAAAATATCAGAGTGGATTTTGGCCACTGCAGCCGCGAGCTTTAACCATCTTGCGCGCATCGCGTGCGCTATAACAACGGGCAACAGTGAAAATAGAAGCCCTAAACCGAGACCGCCACCTAGCAGCAGCAAGACAACGAGGACGTCAGAATTGATACCAGGCAGTTTTACCTCTCGTGCGTATTGGATTAACAGAAAGAACCCGAAAGCTAGGATCGGTAAAACTACGCGTCGACGCTTGGCCAGTGTTCTAAGTGCATTTCGGTCCGGCTCAGACATTTCACCGGCACCAAATTTAGTATCACACAAATGAGCTAGAACACTTAGCTTCGCACGCTCAGACATCACGATTGATTTTAATGACAGCGGCTCGCGAATCAACTTTCGGATGCCTCCAATAACATGTCCCATAAAGAGCACGATTAACAAGCAACCTATAACCTCTACGAAATTGAAACCAGTTTCGAGGCAGGAAGTGGAAGGGCTGTTCGGACTGTAGTGCACCAGGACTGTTTTTAATGAGTTGTATTTTCGAAGTATTTGGTCCTGATCTCGAAAACATAGTCCACCGATTTGGACGCAATCTGAAGTAAAAGTCTTCCCATTCACCTTATACTGATAGCTGATGTCCGCATACTGATAGCCGCTGTCCGCCTCGTCCCTGGTACCACTTCCACTCTCAACCTTTTTCATTTTTGCCGAGAGCACGGTCCCGTTAACTGTAGGCCATCTGCTGCTTTCCAGTCCGTTGGAGCAGTCGAAAACTGCAACACCGAGAACAACCACCGCAATCGCGACTCTGAGGAGCTGCAATACATAATCCAGGAATTTGAAAACTGCTTTCATTGCGTGCCTCGTTAAATAGAGTCAACAACGAGCCAATATATGAGGACCCGTCGGAAGGGTCACTCAACTGTTAGACGGAATGCTACTAAGCTGAGCTCAACTTGAAATTGGTACAATTCTAAACGAGCCTCTTGACATGCAAGCGGTTCGTAATCTTGCCTTTATTTTTCGCGGCATCACGGATTGGTGCGCATCGATCCCAATGCATGTCGTTCTTGAACAGATCAATGCCCGATTCTGACAGGGTCTCTTGACTCAGTTTCGTTGTTCATTGAATTCCACAAAGTATCAGTATACGGATGGGCATCAAAATGTAGAAACCCGTGCCGCCCTTTGGCTGAGCAGCCACTCGCGCTCTTCCATATTAACCGATCTTCCTGCAGTGGAGACCCTCGTCCAGTCAGTTCGAATATGAAGTTCTACCTTTCGGTGTGCAATTTCTTGAGCACGTCTTCCATACATACGACTCGCATTTCCATTGCCTGCTCAGTGCATCCTGCCACTATTTCCTCAAGTACTACAGTGCAATCTTCTCTATCCAATATCGGATGCAACTGCGTAATCGGCTCGGGCTCTTTTCCAGTGATGAGAAAATAGAGGGTGGCACCGAACGCGTATATGTCGCTCTGTACAGAACGGCATCCACGAAATTGCTCTGGTGCCATATAGCTGGGCTTTCCTGCCAAGCTCGAATTTCCCTTCGATTCTGGGTCTACTTCGCATGCCACCATAAAGTCGATTAGCTTTACGCGACCATCTTTCGTCACCATTATATTGTCTGGTGTAAAATCTCCGTGAACCACAGGCGGTTGCTTCGCCTGTAGATACAAGAGGACATCACATAGTAATAGTGCATATTCGACAATTTCAGTCATGGGTATTGGTGTCTTTTTCTCCACCAAACTCTGAAGGGTCTCACCGTCGACATATTCCAGTACAAGGTAGGCCCGATGATCTTCGATAAAGTGATGAATCAATCGGACTACTGACTCATGTTTTAAACCGCGAAGAATCTCTGCTTCATGCTGAAACCGTTCGATGGCTTGTTTACGAACCTTGATGTCAACGTAGATCGGTAAGATATACTCTTTCAACACGACCTGCGTGCCATCGGTGCTTCTGGCGAGATAGGCGCTACCCTGCCCGCCCGCGCCTATTTGCCTCACTAAGGTGTACTTTCCATCACAGATTCTTACGTCCGGTGTCAGCGGATTGAGTCGAGCCCTTTCTGGTGGCGCAGACAGTGCCTCCAACCATAGCATCGTATAAGAGGGACTGTTCTTGTCAATTTCCGTTGCATCGAATAGGTGGGGATCCAGTTTGGAACTGGACACTCCGGACCACTCGTCGATAGCCCGAATAAGATCGTGCCACTGCTCTCGCTCACCTATCTGTCGAAGTTTGATTTTGTGAACCGTGCCGGTCTTTTCCTTTACGCACAAGTAACCAGCGAGCACATCACGTTTTGGATTTGCATTGACATAGAATTCCTGTACAAATGACCAGGGAATCGACTTCCGCGCGGTGTCGGTAGAAGTATCATACTGATAGAAACCGATACCATTCCTGTTTAACTTAATATGAGTAAACCCACGCAGCAATGAAAAAAGCGGCAGTACAATGAGGACGACAACACCGCCCACGTAAGAGAGCAGGTTGATAAATTCAAAATGGTTGAATAGCAACACGAGAATGAAAAGAAACCAGCAGTTCACAAACAGTTCTACTAGTCCCTTGATTTTGCCTCTTTCCGTGGCATGCGCTTCCTTATCAACTTCGAGATCGTTTTTCGAATATGGCCAAAGCGCAATCACTGTCTCTTTATTCAGCGGCACGACATTGTCGCGTCCGTTACTTTCTTCGGGGTTGAACCTGTTCATTTCCGGAATTCCTTCCCTGGATGAGATCTGTTCTCAGTTGGCAAGTCATGCAGCCGTGCAGCACTCGCAGAGACGGCCTACAACTTCTGTTAACCCAATTATCACTGCCAGACTTTGAATGTTTCATGCCGAACTCAGCCTGTTTGATATTCACGATTTTTTCGTCGAACTGCTGTTTTTCAACGGGTTTCCTCGCTTAGCGATTGCACTTAGCTTGTCGTATAGCTCTTCCGCATTACGAATTCTAAGCTTCGGGTCGAGCTGCGTCATCTCGGATACGAGTAAGCTGATTTCCTTACTTGTACCCGAATTTACATCAGCGGGCTGTGACACAGAAAGTGCCTGCGGCTCGACCCCGGTCAGCAAGAAATGCATTGTAGCGCCAAGCGAGAAGATATCGCTGGCAGGCTCAGCCTTACCTCGAATCTGCTCTGGTGCCATATATGAGTGTTTTCCTACTAGCGTACCGGTCGCGGTACCGAGGTATTGATTGGAAGCGCCGAAATCGATCAGCACAATTTTGCCAAGGCCGCTAACCACCAGGTTGTCTGGCGCAACATCGCGATGCACTATAGGCGGTGCCTGCTGGTGAAGATACTTAAGAACATCGACAACAGACAATGCCCATTCGATGACAATCTCTTCCGGCTGAGGACCGTTGTTCGAGACCAGCTTACGCAAGTCCGATCCATCTATGAATTGTATAACGATATAGCTTCGACCGTTCTCAACGAAGAAGTCATAGACCTTGGCAATGCCGGGATGATTGAGTGACCTTAAGGTCAGGGCCTCTCGAGAAAATAACTCCCTCGCCTTTTCGGATAAAGACTGCGAGTATGTCGAGGGAACCACCGATTCTTTCAACACAACACGTCCGCTGGCATCATCAACGGCAAGGTAAACCGCAGAGAATCCACCGAAAGCTATCTGTTTGACGATCTTGATAGTGCCCGATCGCAACTGTTTGTCCGGCTCCAGCGGAACGAATGTCGGTGCGCTAAAGCGCCGTGATAGTTCGTCATCGAACAACTTTGTGTGGCTAAAGCCAAGTGTTCCCTCATTCTCGGCGCTGAGCTGACAACGATAGTCGGTCAGCTTCTGCGCCCAAACAGCAGATGGTGCCCAGGCTTGAATGGCGAGCAGCAACTGTTCCTGATCCTCCTTTGAAAGGGTATCCAACCTTACATGGTCTGAAAAACGCTTTCCCTCAAAATTGACAACTGGAAAACCGAACATACTTCTTCCGAGCTTCACTGCCTGCAGCTCGCTGAAGGGAATCCAGCTAGGTGCGCCGGCTCCCAGGCAAGACGGAGGCAGTCCAATTCCGTTTTCGTTGAGGACAATTCCGCGCCCCTGCCATCTCGCCATTGCGACCTGATAAACAATGTACGTATAAAGGAAGGCACCACAAATTGAAATTAGCCCCTCCAACCCGTATAGCATCAGCTTACAGTTCGGCATTAGCACTGCGAGATTACCTATAACTGCATGCAAGCCAAAGCCAAAACCAATACCGAAAAGGGCCCAGGCAACGTAGACAAAAGCCATGCTTTTCTTGCTAAGCTGCTTCGTTGAAATTGTTAATTGAAACTTTGTCATCGTTCTACACTTCGAACATCCTGACACTGCAATCATAGTTCAGCTTTACCGAATCACACAGGACCTTAATGCCTTTTTGATTATTACAGAAGATTCCTGTAAGACCAGGCGGCTAAAAGGGCAATGCCAACCACCGAGCAAAACGACAAAGCCTCACTCTAGGATTCCGATTGACTTGCACAGTTTCAATACCTCGGCGATTGGCAAGTGCTTTCAGAAGCTCATCAGTAATGTCGGATTCTTGCAATGAAAGGTATTTCAACCCAGCCATCATGCCTATACTTCGCATCGCAGCAGGCGTCAACTTAGTGAGATCGAGATTGAGGTACTCTATCGAATCGATACCGGAAATTATCCTTATGCCATCATCGGTAATACCGCGACATCCGCGCAAATTGAGAGCTCTCGGCTTTATTGCAACCAGTTTTTCAAAGTCCGCAGGATTGAATGTGCAATCAATAAGGCAAAGTCTTGGCTTGGATTTGCGCTCCTTCAAAATTGAGTCAAACAACTGTGACACACTTCTAACATGCTGAAGATACACCGCATTGTCCGTAACTATCGTTCTGTCGTGATATTTAGCGACGGACGGTACGGATTGCGTGTCCCACGGAACAAACCATCATTGCTTGCAATGCCTGTTTGAAACACCTCGTACTCTATTTTCGCTGGCCACGAATTGATAGCCTGAATCTCGACAGTCATAACTTCCCTGCCGGAAGGTACGAGCCGATTGAGTTGATCGGAAGAGGATCGCTGGGAGAAGTGTTTCTTGCTAAAGATGTAAAATTGAAGCGCACAGTGGCCGTGAAGCGGTTGATTAGAACTTTTGACTGCTTCGCTGGCAAATCGCTTCGAGATCATTCTGGTAGCTAACGCGTGTGTAGACGATACAAAGTCGATCTGCCAAGACCTGGCAGCGCGTCTCGATTCGATTCGCCTGATAGAAAGCGCTGTGCCTGGTTGGGGGGGCGCAGCGGTACAGCTGGGCATCAGCGAGGGCGTCTGCGAGGTTATCTGTGTGGCCAGTTCGGCTCGAGAGCGGCCCTCGTTATGCGCTTCCACAACTCGGGCGATGTGGTCCGCCTAGTTTCGCACCGGTAGAACTATCGAAATCTTCTTGACTTCCGGAGGGATCACTTTATTTCTTCGCAAAAAAGCTCATTGGGACTTCGAGCAATGTTCTTCTGAGTTACTCTATTGTCTCAAATAAATGATCTTTTCGATTGTTTTTCTGGCTGAAACTTGGGATTTCATGTCCGTTGTTCCAACTTCTCGATTGAGGCAAAAGTAAGCTTGTATGCGCAAGTGTTTCTGGCGGAGAACTAGTAATCTGGTACTACTCCTGGTGCTCGTGAGCCTTTTCAAATCATAATTGTCAGGGGCTCCTCAACCATGTTGGAGGTCGCATTTATGCAGACGTTGCCCTACAATGTGTTGTTCTTCTTTACCATGGGTGTTTTTATGTCCTTCTTTGCAACAGCCGGAAATTACACCGTTCGTACCATCCTGGTCACTGCCGGTTTGGCGGTTTTTTTGAGCGGCCAATCAAGGGCCGAGAATGCCGCCAAAACTTCCGAAGCCGAAGCGGTTGCAGCTCAAGAGGCAACGGTTGCGACCTCACGCAACGTCACCGCATCAAACTCTCAGGCTGTGGCGTTGACAATCTATAATCAAAACTTCGGCCTAGTGAAGGATGTTCGATCGGTCTCGCTTACCAAAGGCATTAACTTCCTGCGATTCGAAGACGTAGCCGCTGCGATTGACCCGACAACAGTCAATTTTATGTCATTGACAGCACCGAATACGGTGGTTGTCAGAGAGCAGAACTATCTGTACGATGTTATGGATCCGGATACCGTTCTGTCCAAGTCGGTTGGCAAAGAGGTATCGTTTCGTCAGTTCGTTGACGGCAGGACCAACGAGATTCATGGGACACTCCTCAACTCTCCGAGCGTCACCGTTGTCGATACCAACGGCAATGCTCAGGAGCGCCGTCAGGGCCTGGTGATTCAGACGAATAGCGGCGTTGTCCTGAATCCTTCTGGACAAGTAGAGCTGGCCAAGCTCCCATCCGGATTGGTAGCGAAGCCTTCTCTGCTCTGGAAGTTGGAAACCGACAAAGCTGGCGAGCACAAGACCGAGATAAGCTATCAAACCAAGGGCCTCAACTGGCGCTGCGACTATGTCGTCATTGCCAATGAAGATGACAGCGCTGCCGATCTGACAAGTTGGGTGACGCTCGATAATCAGTCGGGAGCCAGTTATCAAAACGCAGCATTGAAGCTTATGGCAGGCGACGTCCACAAGGTTCAAGACAATATGATGTACGCCAGAGGTGACATGGCGATGGCTGAGTCCGCCCCGATGCAGAAGCAGTTTTCCGAAAAATCATTTGCCGAGTACCATCTCTATACTCTTGCCGGCACGACCGATGTTTCGAACAACGAGACAAAACAATTGAGTTTGTTTAACGCAGCCAACGTTCCCACTCATAAGTTGTTTATCTACGAACCTAATCAGGCACAGGTCAATTATGGAGGATATGCTCCGGCAGGCAATCCGCAGAAAGTCAACGTGAAAATAGAAGTGCAGAATTCAGAGAAGAACAATCTCGGGATGGCGATGCCCAAAGGCAAGGTTCGTGTATACAAGAGAGACCATGATGGTGCCTTGCAGTTCGTCGGCGAGGACCTTATCGATCACACTCCTCGAGATGAGAAGGTGCGCTTGTATATCGGCGATGCGTTCGATGTTGTTGGTGAAAGGAGGCAGCTCAATCACGAACAAGTAAGCGATCGAGTTCAACGTGATACGTTCGAGATCAGCCTGAGGAATCACAAGGACAAGAAAGTTACGGTTACCTCTGTGGAGCACTCTTATGGCGATTGGAAGATTAAGAGTTCATCGCAGAAGTATGTAAAGAAGGATGCTCAAACCTTTGAATTCGAAGCTGAGATCGCGGCGCATGGCGAGGTGAAGATTAACTATGAAATCGAAACTCGCTATTAATAGTTTCATCGCCTTATCTTTGACGATGATGCTGTCTTGCTCTGGCTCGGCTAAAGGCGAGGTCTTGGATGTCGGATCGATGAGCTCAAAAGGCGTAGCTCTGACCGTCTACAATCAGAACTTCGGTTTAGTGAAAGACACGCGCACAGTCAACCTCAAAGGCGGGTTTAACTATCTGCGATTCTCCGATGTTGCCTCGGCAATCGATCCTACGACTGTTAACTTCTTGTCGCTGACGGCACCAAATGCGGTTACCGTGAGAGAGCAAAATTATCAGTACGACATCATCTCTCCGGAGTCAATCCTGAATAGGTCAGTTGGAAAGCAGATAACGTTTCGTCAGTTTCTTTCGGGCGGTCAGGAGAAGTCAATTACCGGTACGTTATTAAACTCGCCTCAAGTTACTGTTGTTGATACAAACGGCAACGCGTCCCAGCGATCGCAAGGGTTGGTAGTTGGGACAGACTCTGGGGTAGTGCTTAGACCATATGGACAGGTCGAACTGAAGGAGCTCCCTCAGGGTTTGGTATCAAAACCATCCCTCTTGTGGAAGCTCGAGACGACCAAGCCGGGCGAACATCGAACTGAAATCAGCTACCAAGCCGCAGGACTCAATTGGCGCTGCGACTATGTCATAATCGCTAGCGATGATGATACCACCGCCGATATCACGAGCTGGGTGACGTTGGACAACAAGTCAGGCGCGGGTTATAAGAATGCTTTGCTCAAGCTCATGGCTGGGGACGTTCACCGGATACAACCGCCGATGCCCAGGCGTCGAATGGAAAAGTTCGGAGGCATAGTTGCGGCAACGACTGTCGCTCCGCAATTCTCGGAGAAGTCTTTTGCCGAGTATCACCTGTATTCATTAGCCGGTACGACCAACGTCAATAATAACGAAACCAAGCAACTAAGCCTGTTTAATGCCGCCAAGATTCCATGTTCCAAGCTCTTTACCTTCGAGGGCGAACAAGGCGGACATTATCGCCCATACCAACATGCCGGCTCCAAGAAAGTAAATGTAAAAATCGAGATCGCCAACACAGAGAAGAACAACATGGGCATGGCATTGCCAAAGGGCAAGGTCCGAGTATATAAGCGCGATCACGACGGCGCACTGCAGTTTGTCGGCGAAGATTTGATTGACCATACCCCAAGGGATGAAAAAATTCGTCTCTACCTTGGTGATGCATTCGACGTTGTCGGCGAGCGTAAGCGCACTAACTACCAGAGACCCAGCAGTCGCCTCGAGCGCAGTACTTACGAAATTAGTCTGCGTAACCACAAAGACATAAAGGTGCTTGTCACAGCGATTGAACACAGTCATGGCGAATGGAAGATCCTTTCGTCCAATTTTAAATCGACCAAGAAGGACGCTACCTCTTTCGAGTTTCCGGTAGAGGTTCCGGCGCGTGGCGAGGTCAAGATCACGTACGAGATTGAGGTTCGAACTTAATTCCGTGATTTTCAGCTGTTGTGTCTAGGGTTAATCCCAGCAACAGCACTTCGGCGAGCTTGTAAGATTTTCGACATGGCGGCGCGATCGTTGAACCCAATGTCGGGGGTGCACGTATGTCTCAACTTGCCAATCAATTTTCTTTGTCCAGACCTATCGGACAAGTATTTTCGCAGCCAGCCCCCAGGCCGAAGGCGTTGATTGTGCGCTCCAGCCTGTGTCCTGGCGATGTAATTCGCGAAGAGCACGTCACACGGGGCAGTATGAAGTGTCTGGCCGACAACCCGCTCACGGGTCCGTTCAGTCAGGCTGACGATGTAATCGGTCGTGTGGTAAGAAACCCTCTTCCCGAAGGAACAATCATTACGGGCGACTACCTTGTCCCTCTGGCTCCTGCACAGGTCAGCGCCCGTCTGGGAAGATTCTGGCGAAAATGCACCTAGTTTCGGATGCCTTATGTACGGTCCAAAGATATATAATGAAGTATTCAGTCCCAATATCGAGGTCGATCTGTCATGACATCAAACGGTGACGTTGTGTACGAAGCAGAACATGTGGATACCGACCGGAAGCAAGACCCAGCAGGCGCATTTGTGCATTCATTCGGACATGCCTTGATCCAGGCACCGATAGATGGTGTCCGTGAGGTCGTAAATACGCTCAGCGGCACGAAAATAGTGCCGAAGGTGGAGCTCGTCAAGCCGGTCGAAAAGGCTGAGATCGCCACTCCGGAGTGGGAAGCTCAAAGGATAGGGACAGGCATAGGCCTTTTGACTGGACTCATTGTTGTCTTTCGATTGTTGTCGAGGCGATGATTGGCGTCGGCTACGGTTGCTCGAGTTTCTTCCACTGATAGGGGGGGAACAAAACGACTGTCACCAGAGCATTAAAGCTAATCGCAATTTGTTTGCCCATCGGGTTTTTCAGTTCCGATTGGGCCTGGGCGGCGGCGCCTCAGGAATGCTGGCAGTTAGAGCAGGTCAGCCTAGTATCAGGTCCGGTAAAAATTCTAGTAGCACCACAGGCAGTGCGCATCGAGAGCCAGGGAAATCGTTATGTCGTAGTAAGCAAGGCGCCGAGTTGGGACGTCATCTCCTATAATCCCTACTCGAAAAAGCGATTCGATGCGAAGCTTTCTCAGTTCAAAGGAGATTTTGCCGCCGGTACCAATACTTTTGGTGCCTACCTTGAAAAGTTGCCCGTGGGCAGAGCTCCGAGAAAAAATGAGACCCTCCTTGGACAGAGAGTCAGAGCTGCTCATATCGTCAATCCATCAGCCAGACGGGAGGGCGTGAAGCACAAAGCGCCTAACCTACACAGTGTTTTGTTCTTCTCCGGTGACATCACTACAGCCGATCATTACATCTGGGATAATCCCAACATTCCCAAAAGTGCATCGCTTATTCTCAGCAGAATGTTCCGGTTGCCTCCCTCAGACGGGATTGCTCTCAGACTGATAACGCACGATGTAGAGCTAGAGCGCCATGTGGAGCTCGATACAACTGGGCTTAAGAAGGTCGCATATAGGTCTGCCAATTTCGCTGTGCCACCAAATCTGGTGAAAGTCAAAAGTGAGCTCGAAGTCGTCAACGATCCACGGCGCCAGGGCGCGGTTCAAAATCTTATTCAGAACTGGGACGAGTGGGGCAAAATCGTCGACACGAGAAAGCCTGGCGGAAATTAGTAGTCTATGAGCGCGGAGTGAGTAACTCGTCTATGACGAATTGGGCTGCTCCAATAATACCGGCCTGTCCTTGGATCGCCGATTGACGAATCTCTATTGCGTCCGCGACCCTGGGTAAGCATCTGTCAGCCACCATGTCGTGAAGCAGTTGGAAGTCGACGAATTCGCTGAGTCCGCCTGTGATGACAAAGCAGTCGGGATTGAGAACATGGGCAAGGTTAACCAGACCGTGAGCTATGTGTTCATGCCAACGCTCGACGATCTTCTTGGCCATGAGGTCGTCTTCTTTCGCCGCGGAGAAAACGTCATAGGTGGTCAGCGTGCCGGGCTCCTTCACGAGTCGAGACTGATCGATCGTGACCCCTTCGAGCATCTCCTGGGCGGTCATTATCAATCCGCGGCCGGAGCCGTAGGCTTCCCAGCAGTCGATGAGACCGCAAGTGCACAGGCGTTTGTTATCCTGGGCAATCTTGATATGTCCAACCTCCCCGGCGGCCCAATTGGAACCACGGAAAAGTCTGCCATGCAGAACGATACCACCACCGATACCGGTACCGAGTGTCACGGTTACTACGCATCGCTTTTTTCTCAACGCTTCAATTCTAGCCTCTGCATAACCAGCGGCATTGGCGTCGTTTTCTACGTGAACAGGAAGAAGAATTTTTGATTCGAGAACCTTCTTTAGCGGTGTTCCCGACCAACCAGGCAAGTTCCCTGTGGAGCCGATGATTTCGCCCGTATCGCAATTGACGATGCCGGCTGTGGCAATACCGACTCCCATGAGTATGTCCGTCTTGAATTCTGATACCAGATCGACCAGAGCTTCGATAATGTGCTCGCGACCTTCGGGGGTCGGAACTTGCTTTGGTTCCGTTATTACTTCGTAGTCTCTAACGGCTGCTGCACGAATTTTTGTGCCACCGAGGTCGATGCCAAGAGCGGGCAATTTTGACTTTGCTAAAGTGTCAATTTTTGCTGCGTCATAGCTCTTCGCTCTGCTCATCAGATTCCGCCCAGTTGCCCGTGGTCTGGTCCGCCTTTCAAGACCAGTTTGTCGAACGGTATTGGTGCACCATACAGGACGTCGAAGCCGACGCGGTTGATTCCACGGATCATGTCTCTGGTAAGGAGGACCTTGAAGTCCTCGGGACCGATGGCCGCGGAAATAGACTTTTGATAGAACAGCTGGTTATTGAGGTTGTATCCGAGACCGCCGCCTACCGTCAGATATTTGCTGACTTTGACGTCGCCAAACAGACTGCACGATCTTTGACCCTGGATGAATTGGTCGAACACGAATGGAGTGCTGCCCCGAACCCCGGATTTCGTGTAGGTGCCTTGCAAGCGCAATCTGTTCATCCTCAAATCGACCATTGGACCGATCTGACCGAGCAAACCTCTGTCTCCTGTTGAATAGCCTCGGGCAGAAACGCCGCCGAATATGTATGATTTCACGCCCCACTTGTCGTTGCCGATGTTGACTATCGGGTGAGACATGGCCGTGACCTGTTCCTGAACCTTGAACGCGCTATTCATGAGGGTGGAGTACTGGTTGCCACCAAACAGCGCCGCGTACTGAGGGTTCAAGTTAACCAACTGAGGGTTGTCTTGGTATGCGCCGGCGGAGGTTCTGAACTTCACTCCGCTCATAAATGGAATATTGGTTACCATGTGATTGTCGACCAACTCTGCTGCAAGGCGTGGACGGCGGTATCCGTACATGCCGTCATCCATGAAGCGGTTGATGCCGCTCTGGAATTTCAATCCCTTGCGAACGTTGTATTGAAAATCGCCGACCATGAGGTGGTTGACCGAACCTGCCGCGAGGTTGAACTTCATCCTCTTATTTTCATAGCTTACTTTACCGGATAATCCGATTCCGCTGCTCCCTACGTCTTTTGTGCCGTCGAGATTTCGTCCTCCGAGCTGCACCATTGGAGACCAGGATAAAATGCCTGTCTTGCCGACCGAGTTGCTGAACTTGGGCCCGATGTGCATCCCGCCAATCTGCAAGTTGTTGGTTATCGATGGTGAGATGGGAAACAGTACGGCGTTTTCCTGCTTGGTTATGTTGGCAGTGAATTTCGGGATTGGTATGCCGAAGCTGCCGAATTGCATTGTTCCGCCGAAGACCGTGAGGTTACCGCCTGATTCCTTATATCGTTCGTAAACCATCTTTCTGGCCTTGAACTTGAATGAAGGTTTGGTAGGTACGTAGGCGTCCGGGTGGGCCATTTTCTGTTGGACTTCGGATGCGTAGCCGATTGGTCCGAAGAGCGTGTTCTTCTGCATATATATTGGCTCTGGCAGAGTGAGCGTGCCCTTTCGGAATGAGATGCCGTCCTCGGTTCCATAGCCTTTTCTCGCCACTACCGTGGCGCCATTCAACTCAGTATCCGGATTGGTAATCAGATACTCGTCTTTGTTGACCTTAAATTTGAATGCACTACCGGTGGTGACCTGCCCAGCTCGCGTGATGCGTACGTTGCCTCTAGCGTCGATAATTTCTGAATTCTGATCGTACAAAATCATGTCAGCTTCGAGCTTGGAGTTTTGCCCACCAATAATGGCGACAGCGTTGCCTGTGCCGAGGAAAGTATTCTTTTCCTGGTCGTATTCCGTGTCGTCCGCGACAATCTGAATCGTACCTTTTAGAGTCGTGTCTTCACCTATGGCGTCAGCATCGATACCATCGGCAAGAGAGGGGTCGTCTTCTATATCGACCTCGACGGCAAACTTGTCTGGCGCAGTCTTCAGCACTGAGTTAGGTGCCTGGAGTCGAGGCGGACCTGATTTTCGGGTTGGATCTGGCGGCGCGATGGTTTTGATCTCTGTTACGTCATCGGCGCGGCTGCTTTGTTGCTTGGATTCTGGTGTGGTATCGGAAGCGGTACTGTCTGCCGGAGTGGTGTCGAGCTTCGGCGTGAGAGGAAGAAGTAGTGTTCCGCTGGGCGAATCAGAACCGACTGTGGCTGATAACGCGGCTGGCGCGAACAATGATTGGAGCGATAGTCCAATTACCAGGCCGATACCGACCGAGTTGCGCATCACCTTGTTGTTGGCAATCGCGAATCTTGCGAACTGACGCGCGCGTTGTTTTCCTTTTGAACTGCAGATTCTGCCTGTCATTCGGTCTCCATTTGCACCATCCGTGGTTTCATCTGGTAAGTGCGGAACTCAATTGTCAGCACTTGCCGTTTGTAGAAAGCATTGACGAGAGCGATTATTTTCGGTTCCACACTACAGCATCGTTTTGGCTTTGATTATCTGCGTTTAAGAATCTTCGAGAAAGCCAAGGTGTGGATGTCAACAATGGCAGACAATAGTACAAGGACCGTACAGCGAAGATCAAGCCGAGTAATTTCAGCTTACTAGTCATTACCAATGAGCATTTTACTTCTTCAAATGAACATTGACGAAATTTGTGCAATTCGAGCTGCCTGTAGGTAATTTCGAATACCATTGGTCAATATGAGAGATTTGTTATCGTCACAGATTATTTAAGTAGTGCCGGTCGCCTTCCTATCGGGTCTGTTTTTGGTTTTAATTGACACCGCATATGAACACATTTGTTTTTCAATCTCCTACAAAAGTCTGTTTCGGCGAATACCTATCCGCTACTGCATTCGAAGTTGCCAAGGATATGGGCGCTGAACGACCTCTCATCATTACCGATAAGTTCTTAGTCGCCAGTGGAATTTTAGAACCGCTATTAAACGGCGTTAGAGACGGCGGCGTCGAGCCGATAATCTTTTCAGATGTCCCACCGGATTCCGATGTCGAGAGCGTTAATCGAGCCGCGCAGTTTGGTCTGGAGCAAGCTTGCGATGCGATCATCGCCGTTGGCGGTGGCTCCGTAATGGACACAGCCAAAGCTGCTAATATCTGTCTGTCTTTAGGCGGAGATTTGCTTGATTATCAGGGACTCAACAATATTGAAGATCCTCTCAGACCGCTGGTCGCGATTCCTACTACAGCAGGGACCGGTTCTGAAGTGTCTTTCGTCGCGATGATTAAGGATTCGGCTGAGCATAGAAAGCTAGTTTTCGGCAGTCGCCATCTCGCTCCTAACGTCGCCATTCTCGATCCGGTCTTGTTAATTTCGCTTCCGCCCAAACTGACCGCGGCAACCGGTCTGGATGCGCTCACCCATGGTCTTGAAGCTCTTGTCGCCACGGTGACCAATTCGGCTGTTTCCGATGCACTTGCTATTGAATCGGCTCGCCTAATTTTCGAGTATCTTCCACGCGCCACCAGCAATGGTGACGATATGGAAGCTCGAAGTGCCACCCTTGTAGCGAGCACCATGGCTGGAATCGCGTTCAGTAATTCTGGTGTCGGAATAATTCATGCATTAGCGCATGCAACCGGTGCCCGCTTCAACACTCACCATGGAATAACTAACGCTGTATATCTTCCGCATGGAATGCGGTTCAATCTTGAATATTCGAACGCTATATACGGCAGAGCCGCCCGGGCACTTGGTTTTTCTTCGAGTATGGATGATAATGAAGCAAGTGAAGCGCTTGTGAAAGCGGTTGAGCGATTACTAAAAGAGGTTGGCCTTCCGACAGAGTTGAAGCAGCTTGGCGTGCCTGAGATGAATGAAGAAGAGTTGCAAGAATGGGTAAATCTTGTCGTTGAAGATCCGGCGATTATCTTCAATCCGAGGGAAGCCAGCGTCGAAGACATTATTGGTATCTATAAGAGGGCGTATTGATGCCGTTTTTTAGCAGCACGGAAGAAGTACAGAAGATCATGGAGGCGCTCTGGTATGAGATTCGGGAGCACCAGGAGATAGCACTACCTCTTCTCCAGTCAAAGTTAATCGTGCAGTTCCATTACAGAGAGCCGGAAGGACGACTGACAGTCGACTGTTCCGACGGTCAGAACATGCTGATTATCTGGGGCGAGTATGATAAAAAGCCGATTGTCGAGATGTTTATGAAAGCCGACGTGGCTCATCAGTTTTGGCTCGGCAACGTCAACGTACCTGTTTATCTGATTTCAGGCCGGATCGTGGCTAAAGGTCCAGTAAATAGAGCACTTGCACTCCTTCCGGTAGTGAAGCCCGCCTTCAAGATCTATCCGAATATATTCGAAGATACGTTGAATCGACCGCTCGTTTCTGCTTGATTGGCGAAGGTTAGCGAACTCGCCTGGCAATGGTCGAAATCAGGTGATAACCTTGGCTCCTGCGGCAATCGGCGGAATAGACTGTGACCGGCACTTCGGCAAAGTTCGTTGTTGCGATCGGCGAGCTTGTCGTCGATTGGATTTCCACTAGCCGCGGAGGTGGGTTCATCGAGTCGAGCACTTATGTGAAAAGTCTTGGTGGCAATGCAAGCAACGTCGCAATTGCCCTTGCCCGACTCGGGGTCAAATCCAGAATTCTTGCCAAGGTTGGTGACGACATACATGGCAAATACCTCACCCATGTTTTGTCAGAGGAAGGCGTAGACACTCGCTACGTCCGAGTAGACAAGTCTGCCCCGACGGCACAATGCTATGTATTCACGACGCTCGACGATGACAATACTTTTCTGAATTGGCCTCCTGGAAATGCTGCCCAACAGCTCACAACCGCCGACATAACTGATGAGAGTCTCGACGATGCCTGTTGCATCCATACAACCGGCATCTCTCTGACCCGCGATCCGCGTAGGCATGCAGTTTTAGAAGCTCTGGCGCGGGCGAAGCAAAAGGGGCTTCTGGTGTCGTTCGATGCCGGTTTTCCCACCGGCGAAGGTAAGGGGTCTATAGATGCGCTCAGGTCGGCGATTTCGATGGCCGACATCGTGAAGGTCAATCTTCTTGAACTGTTTTTCTGGGCTAAACATATGGGTGCGAAAGTCAAGGAATCGGATCTGGATTTCATCTCCGCTTATGAGAATCCACCTTCTTCAGGACACGAATCGAAAAATAGCCACGACGCACCTGACCTTTCACAGGAAAGAATTTTGGATCTGGCGAGGCATTTATTTGTTTCGTTCGCTCCCAAGATTCTTTTGGTTACTATGGCTGGGCATGGTTCTCTGGTTCTCAAAGACAATTTGGAAACCTGGGGACAAGCTTATAAAGTCAATTGCATCTCTGGTGTTGGCGCAGGCGATGCATATGTCGCTGGATTCTTGCGGGCGCTGTATCGACAGGCGGGCGACAAGACCAACCTTTGTTCTTTCGTCGATAGTCTGGATGCTGACAGGTTGAGGTCGCTCAACGATTTCGCCGGCGCTGTCGGTGCGCTCTGCACGACTAATGTGAGCGCCTACGAAGGATTACCCCAAGTTAGCGATGTACAGGAACTTATGAGGTCCAGGTCAGATAGACCGGCCTAAGGTAAAAATGGCCGCCCGACGTCAAGGCTCTCGAGATGGCGAGTTGCTGGACCAGGGTGAGGCTCGTTATCAAATCTCGAGGGGCTTGGGTTGAGGAACCCGTAAACCGGTAAATTTGCAACGATTTGAATGACAGCCAGAGTCTTCAATATGTGTCTTTTTGCACGTTAAGCGATATCGGTTAACGTGCAAAATAGTGAAGAGAGCCTGCTTTCGCCCAAACAGTGATCCTGTAATCGGTCCTCGAAGCCTTGACGAAATTCTCGATACCGCCCCTGAGTCGGCCAGTCACCTATTGTTCTGCCAGGTGCCTTATCGCGTAGCTCCTGAAACCGCTGGAATCTCGCAAGCCTAGAGCCTGTTCGAATAGCATCTCGTCCGGGGTTTAAGCACTCCAATAACGCCTCCAGTCGGACAGAGTTGACCGTCCGACGATTAACGAACGACCTAGACGAGCTCGGGGCAAATGATATTGTTCTTACATTCACCTGAGCGGGTATATACACGTTGGCAGTTTTTTATTCAGGCATCCTATGGGCGACAATAGATCCGATCTGACAGGCTCGAAAGAGCCTTTTCGTGAGAAGCTGGCTCGCGCTGGTGTGGTTGTATTTGATCAGGCTCCCCAGCGGGCACAGGTAATTCCTCGTACATATCTCGATCATGCTGTCGATCATACTGTCAGCTTGTTCGGGCAATTGGTATTAGGTGACGAAGAGCGAGAGTCTCACGGGCACGACGAGGTCGAGAAATACAGCAAGATGTTTCTCAAGGCAGTGCCCCTTTTCGCCGACAGGAAGAGGGCCGTAAGCCTCACTATATGTGCCTTCGGTTTGGATCAAGCTAGTCCTTCGGACAAACTCGGTATTCAACTAACTGACTTTACGCTTGGTGGCTTGAAAGGCGCAACTCTTAAGGGGACGCTGATGGGAGCCGGAGCGTTCAGAGGATCTCCTGCCGTAAAGGGTATGGCAATGGGCTTTGCACATCGCACTGTCGATGCTGGATTGACACGGCAAACCTGGATCGATGCGACCTCTGGAGAGTTTTCCTCGAGAAAAGGATTGTTGAATACTTTCTTTCAAGCGGCAGAACCAAAAGCGCTAGCAACTGACGCTGTGCTTTTCGGAACAACTGAATTTGCAGTCGGTCGGTTGAATTATGCTTCCAAGGGTGCGTTTTACCGACACCCGGCACTGCCGGTGGTGGCGTCCGGTGGAATCTTTGGTCTTGGCAGCGGAGCCGGCGAAGAAATTATTCGCCAGAAGCATGCAAAAGAGGATTTCGATTTATCAAAAGTTTTTTATCGAGCCGGCTTGTCGAGTAGCGTCAACATGATGGCTGCTAGTGTAGGCGGTCTCGATCGTATGCGAACTTTGCGCTTGAACCCGTCCAAAGAGAGGTCGGAGACTAACGGTCCTGTGCCTGAGCGAGTTCGTCGGTTTAACGAGGTCGATTCCCATCAAACCGATTTGAAAGATTCCCCTATCGTGATCAAAAAACAATTCAATGATGTGGCATATCTCGCCGAAGTTCAGACGCCAACTGGGACGAAGCAAGCTATATTTCGGGTCACCGACAGTCCGGAAATGAAAACTCGTTACTCGAATGAATTGTTGGATTATCAAATGCACCGCGCGATGAAGCTAGGAACAAGAGCTCTTACCGTGGTCGACAGAGAAGTAGCTATTAACGGCAAGCAACGACCAGGCTATCTGCAGGAGTTGGGAGGACGTTCGTTTGAGGACGCGCTACGGGGAGTCGCTCAGGAGCGATTCGGCTCCAGCTCTGACCGCGCCGCTGCGCAGGCTCTCAGTAAAGACCCAGCGCTTGCTCAACAATACGAACAAGTATGGATTTCGAAGCTTCTCCTGCAGCAATGGGACAATCATGCGCACAACAAGGTTTTGCACCCGGATGGGAAAATGAGCAATATCGATCTGGCAGACCCCATTCCTGCAGCCAGATACCGCACCGACTACATTCCTTCATGGGGAAAAACCGCCAGTCGTGTCTCTTTGCTCAACGATAAATTGACTCCTCAATTGGCCGGAAAACCGCTGACACTCGAATCAAGAAGCCTGCTCAAGGACTTCGTAAGAGATTTCGATAGCTCCGCTGGCAGAACGGCTCTCGGCGGCGCCGGTCATAACGCCGCGCAGGTGGACGGCTTGCTTGGTCGAGCCCGCTATTTTGCCGAGGTGGGCAGGATGCCTTCTCGTGATATGCCTAATCTGTTCGTTGAGGGAACCCTGCGTGCCTTGTATCTATTGAGAAAAGGACAGTCACCAAGGTTCGAAGCCGGAGCAAGCGAAACTCGCCCTCCTGCCAAATCTCTTCTGCCGGACCAACCATCGATGACTGCCACTCCGTCTACGACGCCGATTGGTAAGTCGCGATCGCGCGATATCATGGACGGAAAAACGTCCGATTTTGAATGACCTATGACAACTTTTCGTGTGTGTTTCTAACTAGCTAAATTAAACCTGGCAAATAATTTGGATATTGCGATCTCTCGGAAGCTCGTTACGGCAGGCAACTAGCACCGTAATCCTCCCAATGACAAGTGCTTGGCATACTATGCTTTTTCTCATATAAGCATTACACTGATTTTTGCCAACTAGCTCGATCGCGGATCTTTCTATGGAAGTCATAGGTCACCTTGTGGGCTTGTTCCACAATATTTCTATTACAGTCATTATTGCAATCATTGGCTGCTCAATTGCCATGAGCGTTTTCCTGTTCAAGATCCTCTTCGATTCGGACTTCTTCAGCAACTACGATCGTAATCTGTAGGTCCGCGATTTACGCTGTGATTACCCGATCAGCGTTCATCAGGTACTCGCAGATCGAAAACATATTAGTTATCTGGTCTGCCGGCACTTTGCCCTTCAGTCCGTAAAACTCGACGCATAATCCGCACGCCAAAACCTCGCAACCGGCTTCGGCGAAATTGCTGAGAACCGGCAATGTGGATCCACCAGGATCCATGAGCTTTACGCCTGAATTGGCCATAAGTATGGCTCGGGGGCGGTGGCCTGCGTCAAACATAGTTTGCAAAAAGACGTTGAGGAGACTGACGCTGAAGTCTCTGTCCCCTTCTCCCAATGTATCTTTGGAGATAAACACAATCGTACCGACCCGCTGTTTGTTGGTCTCTTTCTGCGCTTCGCGAATAGCGAGTTCTTCCAGGGCATTGAGCGGTTCGGTCTCTGCTCGTGTGAGTACGACGCGATAGAAATCGCCCTCATTCGAGCAGCTCATCGAAACCTTTTGTGAGCGCGCCAATCTCGCGAGGTTTTTCACATTAACTTCTGATTCGACCAGCGCTTCGACTTTGATGATGCTCTTGTCGTCCAAAAGCTTTTTCGTTCGAAGAACTGGCTCCGGGCAGGTCAGCCCGCGCAGGTCAATTTGTCTCTCCATGGCGTGATACCAATATCTCCATCTCTACATGGTTATGGATCATACTGCATATCAACCGCTTGAAACTTCAACCAAACCCCTTGTTTCGTTGGTATCGACTTCCAGCATCTCTCCTATCAGGCAAGCGCCAAGACCATTGCCCAAAAGCTCATCAAGCAAGGCGTCGGCATGCTCTGCCTTGACAGAAAACAAGAGCCCCCCGGATGTTTGCGGGTCGAAGATCAGATCTTCCATTTCCAACTCTACCTTATTAAGGTATGCAATCGAATCCTTATATGAGTCGCGATTGCCGTATGCACCAGCTGGTACGAAGCCTTGCTGGGCCAGCTCGATGACGTCTGGTAATGTCTTGATTGCATCCACCGAAATCCTGCACTTCAGTCCGCTCCCTTTCGCCATCTCATGCAAGTGCCCGGCAAGCCCGAAGCCAGTGACATCTGTTAGTGCGTGCACGTCGAATTTCTTGCCGCAGTCCAGAGCGGTGGAGTTGAGTTGAGTGAGGTTATTGAGAAGTGCGGTCCTTGATGAATCAGCGAGCATCTCTGCTTTCAGCGCCAACAGCGCTATTCCCGCTCCTAATGGCTTTGTCAGGATAAGCTTGTCAAACGGCTTGGCACCACCATTGGTGAGTAGCTCAGCAGGCTTGACCAGACCTGTTACTGCCAGTCCGTAGACCGGCTCTCCTAGCTGGATCGAGTGACCACCGGCAATTACGGCACCAGCCTTTTCAACTTGGTCGGACCCGCCTTTCAAGATGTCGGCGAGTACCTGTTCATCAAAATCGCATGTTGGAAAACACAAAACGTTAAGTGCAATAACCGGTCGTCCGCCCATTGCATATACGTCGGACAGCGCATTCGTTGCTGCGATCTGACCGAAGAGATAGGGATCATCAACAACTGGAGGGAAAAAGTCGATTGTCTGAACAATTGCAATATCATCTGAAATTTTGTAAACAGCTGCATCTTCGAAATTGCCTATGCCGGCAAGCAGCTCTGGCGGCGACTTTTGAGGGAGATGCGCAAGAATTTTTGCAAGCTCGGCTGCCCCTAGTTTTGCTGCGCAACCACCAGCTCTGACGTTGGCGGTCAACTTTTTTTGTTGATGTTCGGTTTTGTCGGCCATACGAATATGCTATCTCATATACCTATAAGAACCGCATTATTACATGTTTTTGTTCAGCGCTAAAAAGCAATAGTGCTTATCGAAAAAAAACAAATCGGCAAAATCCTCTCAGGATGGTCGTTATGAAAGCCGCTTAGCAAGCAGCTCTTGAGAAAATGAGGTTTTGCAGATTCCAAAAAAAGCTTTTATATTAGTTTCACCCTTATTGCGTGTTTATGGGCGTTTTAGCTCTTCCGAAAATGGTCTGTTACGTGTAAATTTAAATCGGAAGCCAGATGTTTCTTTCGATCCGGGGTGTACTTGCGAATGCCCAGGGCGCATATGGCTTCGTGCATTTTTTTGTATATACCATCTTTCGTAGTGAATATTAAAGGGACCACGTATGCCTAAGAAAGTACTTGTTGCTCTGCCCCCAGGTCTGCTCGAGCAGATTGACTTTGTTGCACAAGTAGAACACCGAACCAGATCCGACCTCATACGCGAAGCCTTAAGACGGTACATTGAGACCTTCAAGCGCACCCAGACCCCACACATGTCGGTAAGCACCGTAGGCAACCAGCATGTTGCCTTGTTTACAGACGCTGAGTAATATTCCCACTGAAGCAGTTGACTTATTGGCGAGCGCTTCGTACGATGCTCCTGACAAAGGCGTTAGCCCCGACAAGGGCATCTTCACGAAATGAACTTCACCAACGTACTTCTGACGGAACTAATCTTTGCAGCAGTTGTGTTGCTAGGCTTAGGCTTTGTCAAACTGCCGAGATTCTTGCGTAGGAAAAAGCTTTCCAGGTTCTTCCCCTGGGGCTATTATCCGGACCAGCAGCCACGCGCTGACAGGTACTATCCGGATGATGACAAAGACTTCCTGCACGATACCGGCACCGAGTTTGGTGGGCTTGATGCGTTCGGCGATATGGGCGAGTTCAGCGGATTTGGACAGCTTGGCGAGTACGGTAACGCCTTCATGGGCGGCGGTGACGCCGGCGGCGGCAGCATGTAATCCTTGACGCACCTTTTCTTGGTACTTCAGTCTGCGTTTAACGAACGGGTTTGGCACCATATGTGGTGTGATGCCTAAGTTTCGTTCGCGCGATGCCAATGCGTCGCGCTGAGCGCGGCATGTGCCACCGCGAGCCGCTTGACTTTGAACTCCAACGCCAAAATTGGCGTCGGTTTAAGAAACTGTCCGAGCCTGAGATCGGTGTACCTACGGGATTCTAGATCGTTAACCGATATCGGTTAGCGATCAAAGTACTGAATAGAGCGTGCTTTAGCAAAAGAGAAATTGCTTCAATCGTCGTGGTCGCTGTGCCACCGCGAGCCGCTTGACTTTGAATTCCAACGCCAAAATTGGCGACGGTTTAAGAAACTGTCCGAGCCTGAGATCGGTGTACCTACGGGATTCTAGATCGTTAACCGATATCGGTTAGCGATCAAACTACTGAACACAGCGCTTTGGCAAAACAGAAATCGACTAGTGGTTGCGGCACGGTGCCAGCCAGACGCGGGCACTCCGCGTAACGAGTCTCGAAATCTCCTCCATGGAAGTATTCGCGTGCTCCGTGGCGTTTACTGATCGAACTTCGTCCGCGAATCCGTCGAGTATTGACGATAGTCTCCAGTTTGAAGGTCTGGAGTTCCCAACCGGGCGTCAAATCGTTTTCGGTTTCCCCATAAAACTGGGCTATACTGGAGCAACAGGATCCGATTTGTTGCCAGGAGGTCAACCTGCAATTTAGCGATACTTACTACGCCTGGCTAGCAGGGTTTATTGTCATTACGGGCCTGGCTTTTGTTCTGAAAAACGAACAGAAGAAGTTGCTGCTTCATCTATATCTAGTGTTTGCCACGCTTTTTGTGATCGGTTCCATCCGTTCGACGATGGAAGGGCGGAAGGGTGGCAATGAGGTCTTCGTCGAGTCTGACAAGGCCGAACTCAGTCTGCGAATGACTTCTGCATTCTCAGCGCTTAAGCCTTTTATGAAAGGCAGCGAGAAAGAGAATAAAACCTACCAAGAAATGCTGGACAAGGCTTACTCTGACGGCGACCAGTCGATAAGCAAAGCAATTGCCCTGGCTCCTCAATCTTCAACACTCCTTGCCAAACGCGTTGTTGTTCATTCTGAAATCAACAAGCCCTTCAAGGATGATATCGCAAGCATCGACAAAATCGACACAGACAAAGCCAGAGCGATTTCGCGTCTTTTGAAGGCCGTTTATGTCAATCGAAAAGTAGGTAAAGGTGAAGTCGGCGAATACAAGTCGATTTTGCGCAAAGAGATGCCGGCTGGATGGTATCAGGACGTGATAAGCGTTCAACTCGTCAAAGCGTCCGGTAGCACGAAGGAATATGAGGCCAGCGTCGACGCCTTCATGGGCCACTATCGCGACTACGTTATACGCGTCGCTGTATTCATGGTGGCGGCATTCTTGGCGGGACTCGTCGGTGTAATCGTAATCATCGCTCAACTGTTTCTCTTATCGAGGTCGCCAACCAGTGAAGAGGAGCGTAAACTGATTGCGGCTCCCGAAGGGTGGGGATGGAAACCCGTTTACGCGGTTTTTATCAGTTGGCTGTCGACCGAATTTTTGGTAGGGCCACTTCTAAAAGGATTATCCAAAGACCTGGCCAATATTGCCATTGAGCAGGGAGCATTTACCGTAGCCCTGATAACGGCTGCCTTGTATCTGTCACAAAATTTGCCGTCCCTGTTTTATATTTGGCTTTTCGCTTTCAGATCTCACAAGACGAAATTCATCGAAGGAATTAGACTTCGCTGGCACACCCAACGAAGAGGTCCAGTGGGACTGGTTCTTGCGGGCGTATTGACCTGGTACGCGGCGATTCCTTTCGTTGTGGTAGCCACAATTATTGCCACCAAACTCGGTTCTCAGGGGTCCACCAACCCTATTGTCGCCGTGGTGCTGTCATCGGTCAAAGACACGAACCCGCTGGCGGTAGTCATGTTCCTCATAACGCTCGGGGTACTTCCTGCCCTTTGTGAAGAGACTCTCTTCAGAGGGTTTCTCTATACATCTTTGCGCAGAAAATTGGGAGCTTTTCCTTCGATTGTAATCAGCGCGACGCTGTTCTCGCTTGCCCATATGGACATGGGTGGTGCGTTGCAGCTTTTCGTCCTGGGAGCGCTATTCGCTTTCGTATTCGAGCGCACAAAAAGCCTGGTGCCCGCGATGGTGGCTCACTGTATGTGGAACAGTGCTACATTCCTGATGGCACTAACAATCTTCGGTTAGTTTCAACAATTAATCAGGCTACCGTTGCCGTCGCACTAATTCCGGGCATACTGCCGATGGATAAAATCGGCTGGACGGCTTGCTATAGGACTTGACGATCGTGGTAGCGACTCTCAACCAAGCCATACGACTGGAATCCGATCCCCGCATCAGGCGCGTCGGCTCGAATGTGATGTGGGTTGCCATCGTAGTCGGGATGATGTTCATGGTGATCTGGTTCTCGGTTGCTGTCTACACATTCCAGTACAACTTCTTCTGGTCGTTAACGATTGCCGGAGCCTCTGTTGCATTTGCCTCTGTCTTGTTTTTGATGGCGCATTCACTTATTCGCGACTCGAGGCGGCTTTACATTCTGGAGCTCACCGATACCGAGGCCGTGCTGAATGTTTTTGATGGTTTGAGCGGAAAACGAGCCATCCAGATGGTTCTGTTGGACGACATCAGGTATGCGGAATACTATCCGTATCGGGACTGCTCGTCGGTAATCTTGCATACCAGCTACGCTCAGATGGAAGTGCCATTGTGGCCCATGGGGCGCCATAGCCAGGATGTTCTCGATTTTTTGCAAGGGCGTGGAGTCAGCATCGTAAACGTGCAATCGGACGATCCAATTCCGGAATAGTTCTTAAAGCATCATGTCGCGATGGTGCCGATACCACTCGCTCTGGATGCGTTCGTCGGGATCATATTGCAGTTTCTTTTTGAAAAACTCATGGAGCTGTGGGTAAGAGTTCTCCACCAACGTTCTTGGCGCGAAGCGATGGTAAGTCAGGTAGTATGAGCCACCAAGTCGCTGCGCTTCTTCAATCAGACCGTTGAAAATTGATGCGGATTTTGCGATACCCTCACTGTCATGTTGCGTGTGAATATTGAAGATGACGCAAGCATAGTTGTCCCGAGCCCAGGGCAAGAACGTCTCCATATCCTTTTCAATGAGCCTTATCGTGCCGTAGATAACATCGGCCTTTTTCTCTCTGAGCAGGTCGGCAGCTCCGCCCATGAATTCGCCAAGCCTTTCTCGGGGAACATATAGTTCGGATATTATCTCTGTGCCCGGAGCGGCCCCAGTCCTACGATCCACATGCTGATGGTAGTCTGGCAGGTAGGTGCTGAGCTGCATCGTGTCTGAATAGTAGAGCTGATTGTTGGTTTGCAAATAATGCTGCTCATATCTCTCGTAAGCTCGCGACTTGTCCACATGAGCAAGATACAGCAGTTCCTGCCATTCGGAAAGGCTCAATTTCAGCTGAGAATCGGGTGGTGCGATTGAGTCTTTGCTTTCAATATAGGTAGAGAGAATCCCTTTCTCGAGAAAGTCAGACTTGGTGCTGTCAATCGAGAACTGACAGTCGCCATAGGTATGACCGCTAGCGATTCTGTCGTTGAACTCTTCAATCAATTGTTCGATTCTAATGGGCTCGACGACACGCCGCATGATGGTGCGTGGTGCCAAACGCAATCGCACCGACTCCACCATACCGAAAAGTCCATAACCGCCAATGGCGAGGCTGAAGAGTTCAGCGTTATTATCGCGGTTGACGGTCAATCGGTCTCCATTCGCAAGCAGGATGCGAAACTCCTCGATGTCCTGAACGAAAGGTCCGAACTTCAGTCCACGCCCGTGAATATTTGATGACAACGAGCCGCCGATGCTGATGTCGTCCGCCCCTGTAGGTTTCTGTCTAATGGAATAGACCAGGGAGGACGAGCGCTGCAGCTCATGGAGGTTCTCAACCAGTTGGGACCACATGATTCCAGGCTGGACGTCGACTGTGCCATTGACGTGATCGAATGCGATTATCTGATTGAAGTTGCGGCTGTCAATCAAAATGCCGTCTTGGACGAGCTGTTGTCCGCCCATGGAATGTCTGCCCCCGGCTACTATCACCGAGGTGTTTTTCGATTGGGCTTGTTGCAGAGCGTCGATCAGGTCGTAAGAACCATTGATCGAAATTACCTGCTGGTGCTCTACATTGTTGAGCCTCGAATGTGTGTCTGAGACTATAAATCTGCCATTTCGTCCTGGTGATATGTGGGTTGAATTGGAGGCTAGGTGATCGGCATATCGACTAAAAATTTTCACGAGACTTTCTTTCCTTCGATTGTGCTCAACGATGCCAGGGGTGGGAGCTCTGATTTCACTTTAGCGGGTCAATGATAAGAGGATATTTCGTGCACAACACTTCACCAATTGATCAATTTCTTGTGATCTCGTCGTAAAATTGCTTGACACGGAGAAGGTGAACTGATTGAAGCCCAAATCGGTTAGCAATCTGAGACGTATCGCCCGCGCTCTTGCCGCAGCGGAAAAATTTGTGGCAATCGAGCTTCACCCTGCCGTATATGTGAGTTTTTTCGCAATCAACCTGTGTCTCTTGTTTGCATACAGAGAGTATGCTGGGGCGAATGTCGAACACCGTCATCCTAACGCTGCATCTGTTACGGCAAGTGCGCCAGTGAAGACAGACCAGTCCCCACAGATTCTGGCGCTCAAAGAAGCGAGTATTTCTCAGTCCGCGTTACCGTCTGCGTTTCACCGGCATAAGGTAGCAAAGCAGGTGGCAGAGAGCGACGACACAACACCTGCTCCCGTTCGCAAAGCGGTGTTGCCGACTCCGATAGCAATCGAGTCCTCCGGCGCGGTATTGGCGGCGGTGACCGAAAAAACCAGCAAGACGAAGAAGAAAAGCTCAAGGAAATCGTATCCGAACGGTCTCGTTCCGCCGCCCCCACCTGGAGTAGATGTTGTTCCGCCGCCGCCCGATGCACCGTCTTTGTTCATTGGTGGTATCAAAGGTGGTATGAATTCATTTCTCGTTCCACCGCCACCACCTATGATGCTGGCTTCTAGTGAATCGAGTTTCGATTTTTCGCAGGTATCATCGTCCTCATTGGGGAGACGTTCGCACAAATCTTCCCGTCCTGGTAACGACAGAGCCCGCACCGTCACTCACGGCAATTTCAAGCGCATTATTGTATCTCGATAAGAAATTTTTCAGACCGGCTGGCACTGCGATTTTCAGCGACCATTGAGCAAATTTTCGCTCCTCTGGTAAATGCAGGGTGGAATTTGTATTGGCTCCTATAAAAATCCCGCGTTCTATGTGGGAAAGATATGTCTTTCCCGGTAAAACGTAGTACTCTTTCATCTCATCGGATAGACATTCTTGTTGGCAACTGGCAACTGAGAGGAAAGGTAATGGTGCAGACTGCAATGGCAGACAATCCACTGATGTTGGGATTGCCCGACGAGAAGCGACCCGAACCGTTCGCCCTAGTAATATTTGGAGCGCACGGCGACCTGACCAAGCGCAAGCTGTTGCCTGCTATATACGCGCTCTACGTTCAAGATCTTTTGCCGGACAACTTTGCTATTTTGGGTCAATCGCGGACAGCGAAGACGGACGAGGAATTCCGTAATTCGATGAAGGACGCCGTGATTAAGTATTCCGAAGACATTGAGTTTGACGAGAATACCTGGGAGCGCTTTTCTAAATCGCTCTACTATCGGGCCGGTGACTCGAAGCAGTTAGACTCTTACAAAGAGATGAAAGTCACCCTGTCCGAGCTCCAAGAGAAGCACGGCACAATGGGTAACAACATTTTTTACCTGTCCACTCCGCCCAGTCTTTACATGCCGATCGTGAAAATGTTGGCTGAGTCGGGACTGGCTTACTCACGCAAAACCACCGAGCCCGCCTGGCCTCGAGTGGTGGTTGAGAAGCCGTTCGGTCACGATCTGCAATCTTCGATCGAGCTCGATGCCATTCTCCATGATGTTTTGAACGAACACCAGATCTACAGAATCGATCATTATCTCGGCAAAGAGACTGTTCAGAACATCATGTGCTTTCGCTTCGCTAACAGCATCTTCGAACCGATTTGGAACCGCGAATTCGTTGACCATATTCAGATCACTAGCGCAGAAACAATTGGTGTCGAAGATCGAGGTGCTTATTATGAGGAAGCCGGCGCTCTTCGCGACATGATCCAGAACCATCTGATGCAGTTGGTGGCACTTGTAGCGATGGAACCGCCGATCTCCTTGGATCCGGAGTCTACGAGAGATGAGAGGGTCAAGGTCTTGAAAGCGATCCGACCGTTCTCGCCGGATACAATCGATGATTTTGCCGTCCGTGGTCAGTATGACGAGGGTTTTGTCCTCGGCAACAAGGCTATTCGCTATCGAGACGAAAAGAATGTTTCACCCGAGTCTTGCCGCGAGACCTTTGCCGCGATGAAACTCTACATTGATAACTGGCGCTGGGCTGGGGTACCTATCTATATGCGGTCTGGAAAGCGTCTTGCTAAGCGCCTGACGGAAATCGCCATTCAATTCAGAAAGCCTCCGAAACTGCTGTTCGATCAATTGGGTGGTTCAGTCTTCAACAAGGAATCTCAAGCAGAGGCGCCGAATGTGCTTGTAATGAAGATTCAGCCGGACGACGGTATTTCACTCAAATTCGCGACGAAGCAACCCGGACCGACTACTCAGATTCGCTCGCTGACGATGGACTTTCGATATGGTACCGCATTTGGTAGCAGAACTCCGTCCGCTTACGAACGCCTGATTCTCGATTCGTTGACAGGCGATCCTTCTTTATTTGCTCGCTCCGACTTCGTGGAGGCTTCGTGGAAGCTCTATCAGCCGCTAATCGAGCATTGGGAGAAAGCAATTCCAGGCAAATCGACAGGTAAAGGCAGAGTAGTGGAACACAGACCATTTCCGAATTATGACTCCGGTTCCTGGGGACCGGCTGAGTCGGATGAAATGCTGGCTGTGGAAGGACACGTGTGGAGAGAGCTATGACCCCTTCAGTTACGCAAGAGAAGCCGGAGATGTCATCGTTCCTGTCCGGAACGTTCCACCATGTGGATGTGGACCGCATAGAAAAGGAGTTGGTCGAGCTCTGGCAGGAGGCGGGAAAAGGCACAGGTGGCGGAGAACCGTCGGTTACGCGGGCCTGTAGTATTACATTTATTCTCTTCTCTAGAAATCCGAGCTGCGAAGTCGAAGCAGGTCATTTGCTGGACGAAATAACCCTCAAACATCCTTGTCGTGCCATTCTCGCTCTGGCTGTGCCTGCCGAAGAAGAGCATCTAGAGGCCTGGGTGACGGCCAGATGTCGAATGATTCCCGGGCAAAAAGATAAGCAAATTTGCTGCGAGCAGATCACCGTTAGATGGCAAGGTCGCGGTACTCGCAACTTGGCGAGTGTGGTCTCACCATTGCAGTTGGTCGATCTTCCTACCTGGCTCTGGTGGCAAGAAGAGCGTCCGACAAAAGAGATGCTTGGACCATTTTTCCCATTTGTCGAGCGTCTATTAGTCGACACCGCTTTGATGGATGGAAAACCATCTCAAATGTTCGATCTCAAGGATGTTTTCAATCGACTGAAAGATGGTGGGCTCCTGTTCGACCTCAATTGGCGGCGTCTGCTTCCGTGGCGACAGGCTATCGCGCGCTCTTTCAGCGACAGCTCCGGCATACTCGGTCTGGAAGATCTCGATTTGATTTCGTCTGTCACCATAGGCGTGGCTGAGAGCGAGTCAAAGTCCGAAGAAAAACCTTATTCGGCTCAGGCACTTCTGCTAATCGGTTGGTTAGCTTCTCGGCTGTCCTGGAGTTTTGTCTCACTCAAGAAGAATGGCGATGACTCAGTCAACATAAGCTTCAAGTGGAGCAGGAAGAAAATTGATGTTTGTCTGAAGTCAATGCCTCTCGAAAATGTGACACCGGGCACGGTGTGCTACTTCGACTGCGATTTCGTCGGCAAAAATGATGAATCACTCGTCGTGATGCAGAAGGCTGGCTTGCCCGGACTGGAAGCCACTCTGAGTCAGCGCGGAGAGAAAAGAGACAATCTTACTGTTAGTGAACGGCCAGTCGGAAAGCTATTGGTAGATGTTCTCGATAATCCCTCAGCGGCAGAGCTGTATAGGGAGTTGATCGAGATTACCTGTGAGCTTTGCGGCGCATTGAAGTGATGGAGGCAGTTATGACTGGTTCGACTGAAACAGAGATAATTGTTGTGGATACGCCGCAAGCGTTAGCGCAGGATGCCGCGCGCCACATCTCGCGATTGGCGCTGACGTGCATCGAGAGCACAGGGCGCTTCACCATCGCGCTTTCTGGTGGAAGTACGCCCAAAGCGCTCTACGAGCTTCTTGCCAGTCAACCGTTCCAGCAGGAAATGCCATGGGAAGATATCTTTTTCTTCTTCGGCGACGAACGTTGTGTTGCTCACGATAGTAGCGAAAGCAACTACCGAATGGCGAGCGAAGCCATGCTCAGTAAAGCGTCGATACCTCCGGAAAATGTTTTTCCTACAGAGTTACAGGATTCGGCTCCGGAGGAGAGTGCCATTCAGTACGAGAAAAAACTGAAGGAGTTTTTCTCGTTGAAGGAAGGTGAGTTCCCGGTTTTTGACTTGATCCTACTTGGACTGGGTGATGATGGGCACACGGCATCGCTCTTTCCGGAGAGCAAGGCTCTTGGTGAGTCAGAGCGTCTTTGCGTAGCCAACTATGTGGAAAAATTCAAAGCATCTCGAATAACTTTGACTCTGCCCGTTCTGAACAATGCGGCTCAGGTCGTCTTTCTCGTAACCGGCAGTGGAAAGGCTGCAATTATCAATGACATTTTGACAGGAAAGAAAGAACGAGCTTATCCTGCGATGTTAGTCAGCCCGCATAACGGGACGCTCCGATGGTATCTGGACAAAGCCGCTGCGTCCGAGTTGGATGCGGCTTTATGTTGTCCTTGAAGTTTTGAAGGCTTTTGCCGAATGACCTACCGACCTTAAGCACGAAGACACTGGAGGATGAATAGATGACGAAAAAAGCAAAAATCGGACTTGTTGGGCTCGGCGTAATGGGCGAGAACCTGGCGCTCAATATTGAGCGCAACGGCTATCCGATTGCTGTTTATAATCGCAGCCCGGACAAGGTCGATGTCTTCATGGAAGAGCGTGCGAAGGGCAAAGAGGTAATCGGCTGTAAGGATGTTAAAACATTCGTCGAAAGTCTCGAGACTCCTCGCAGAATCATCCTCCTCGTGAAAGCCGGTGCTCCTGTGGATGGAACGATCGATATGCTCCGCCCCTTCCTTGATGACGGCGACATCATCATAGATGGTGGCAATTCCCACTATGAAGATACACGCCGACGAGAAAAGAGCTTAGCGATGGACAATCTCTACTTCATCGGCTCTGGTGTGTCGGGAGGAGAAGAAGGGGCTCTCAACGGACCGTCCTTGATGCCTGGAGGTGACAAGGACGCTTATGAAAAGATCAAACCGATTTGGGAAGCGATTGCTGCCAAGGTCGATGATGGTCCGTGCGTCACTTATCTTGGACCGGATGGTGCAGGACATTTCGTGAAGATGGTGCACAACGGTATCGAATATGGTGACATGCAATTGATCGCCGAAGTTTATGACATCATGCGTCATGGGCTCGGTATGGAAGCGGAAGAGATTGCCGACACATTTACGGAATGGAATGAAGGAATTCTCGACTCTTATCTGATTGAGATTACTTCGAAGATTTTGACCGTTAAGGATTCGGAGACCAATAAACCTCTCGTGGACGTGATCGTCGATAAAGCCGGTCAAAAGGGTACGGGCCGATGGACCTCTCAAGTCGCGCTAGAGATTGGAGTGCCGATTCCAACCATTGATGCCGCGCTGACCGCTCGCATGCTGTCCTTTATGAAAGATGAGCGCACGGTGGCGGCGAAGTCGCTTCAAGGACCGGTGCCGATGGTCTCTGACGAGGATAAAGATGACTTCCTTGATTGTCTGGCAGAGGCTCTATACGCAAGCAAAGTCTGCAGCTACGCTCAGGGTATGGCCCTGATTCGGGCCGGGTCCGAGCACTATAGTTGGAACATCAACCTGGCAGAAACTGCACGCATTTGGAAAGGTGGTTGCATCATTCGGGCTGAGCTGCTCGAAGAGATTCGCAAAGCCTATGCCGACAACCCGAAGCTTCCCAATCTATTGATCGATAAGAGCTTCGCGTCGTACATCGTTGGAGTTCAACAGGACTGGCGGCACGTTATCAACTTCGCGCAGAACAACGGCATTCCCGTTCCTGCTTTGTCGGCAAGCCTGGCGTATTTCGACATGTACAGATCCGAGCGATTACCTCAGAATTTGACGCAGGCGCAACGCGACTATTTCGGTGCCCACACCTACGAACGTCTTGATAAGCCGGAAGTTGGATTTGTTCACACCGAATGGGCTTCTCTTGTTAAAGAAAGGGCAAAGCGTTCCTAAAACGCCAGCTTGGCATTGAGACCCCTCGTTACTTCGCCCCTTGATGAGAGGGCGAGGGTTTTGCAAGGCGCGATTTTTATCGAATCATGCAAGCGCGACGTCGGATGAGATGGTGAAAATTTTCGTTAAGCGATATCGGTTAACGAAAAAAACTAGCGCATTTGCCGAGCCGGTGCGGGTTTGCAGGCTGCGTCAAACGATAGCGACCGTCGCCGGAACGCGACCGTCTTGACGATCATGCGAAGCTCTTGCACGTTTTGAATTATCACAGATTGTGGGAGGGTGCTCGACAACTATGGTGTCGTTCCTGGAGTTGGCGCAGCTGCGTCATTCTTTCCACGAACCATCGAACTTATCTGATCGTGATTGTTCAGTACAATGAACGTCGTGACAACTGAAGTCACGATCATCGTGATAATCATCGTGACGATCACTGAAATGATTATTGCTTGTCGGGAGTCAGCGGCAGCCTGACGATGCCGCCTGAGGTCTGCTTTCCCAGTTGTAGCTGGCTGGTGGGCAACCGCCGGCTGATGAGCAAACTCTCGAACGTCGCTTGCCGTGCTGATTTCGCTTTCGATCGACTGTTGTTTTTTCGAGCTGAGTGTGCCGATATTTCGTAGCTCGTTTCGTTCGCTCGCAGAAAGTAAGCTTTTCGCCCGTTCTGCATCCGGCGCTTTGTCTGGCGTCTCTTCTTGAAGTACGCTGGCGTACTTCTGCTCGATCGGATTCAAGGCTGCAGGCTGTTGCTGCGATTTGCTGACCCAGGGCGGTAGTTGTGTAGCGGAAGGCATATTTTCTGCTTGCGGTTGTTCGTCTTGAGATGATAACAGACTTCGTCCCACTCTCACGCCGCCGGATTTGGGTTTGATCAATGATCGCTCTGATGGAAGTGTCTCCTGCTGTGGGGAATCGCGCAGCGGCCTGGCTGTCTTCTCTGTTATGTTTGAATCTTCTAATGGTGCCTCTGCAACAGGTGGCTCGGGTGGTGGCGGCGGTATCATCGGTTGTGTTGCCGGTGCTATATATGGCTGGCTCTGTGAAATGCGCATCATGACTGGATCTGCATCATCCGGCATGGAGGGTGGTTCGGGAATAGCCTCTTCGTCATCCTCTGATACGATAAGTGGACCAATGTCCGGGGTAATCGCCTTGAGTTTCTGGTGTGATGCCCAGGCGGATGGTGTGGACTGCTCTGGTGGTTTCCTCGCTTCTTCGGCCCAATTGATTTTTGGTCCGCCTTCGGTTTTTTTCGGCTGGAGCAGTTCTGCCGGTGGTGTCCATGAGATGTTTCTTGTTTGTGCAGCTCGCAGTTTGGAGAGTCTGTTTGTCTGTCCCTCTGCCAGTTTATCCAGGTCGAATTCGGTGATTGGACTTCTTAGAAGCTCTACCGGCAATTCATCATGTGGCCATTGCTGTTGTACGGCCTTGAGCCAGAACTGTAGGGCTACCTTGAACTCAGCGGCGCTCTGCCAGCGTTTAGCTGGATCTGTTTTCAGAGCCTTCTGCAATATCTGATCGAGCATGCGATGCCTACGCAAGTGCGGTGCAGTTTCAGATAGCGGTTTTGGTTTCACGTTTTCATTGCAATGGGCGGCCATTACATTGACTAGAGTACCTTTCGAGTACGGCGGAACACCGGTGATTATCTCATATGCCACCACACCGAGTGAGTATAGGTCGGATCTTGTGGTGAGCGGTTTTCCTGAGCACTGCTCCGGACTCATGTAAATTGGAGAGCCCAGGGCTTGACCTACGTGAGTCAATCTCTGGATGTCACCCTGAATTTTCGAAATGCCGAAGTCCAACAGTTTTACTACGAGGTCGTTGTGTTCTTCCTTGATCAAAATGACATTACCTGTCTTGAGATCCCGGTGAATCAAACCACCCTCGTGGGCGTAATCGAGTGCGTCGAGAATTTGAATCAGAATATCTGCTATGTTTTCTTCGTCGTCGAGTTTGCCTAAAGTTCTTAGAATCTCCTGCAAGCTGATTCCGCGGACTCTTTCCATGACCAGGAAGAGTTGTCCGTTAGAGTTCACTGACTCTATAAAGTGAACAATATTTTTGTGGCTGAGTTGTGAGTGAGTTTTGATTTCTTGACTAAACCGAATCAGATCCGACTGGTTCGGCGATTTCAATGTCTTTATGGCAACAAGCCTGTCCGTCGAGACTTGTCGAGCGCGATACACGATTGCCATTCCGCCCTGACCGATCACATCGAGTATTTCATAGGTGCCATCGAGGATGGTGCCTACTAGAGGGTCGGTTGAAATTGCTGGAACAACTGTTTCCGCGCCCGCAGTGCTTTTGACGATCTCTTTGATGGACGGCGGCGGTGCCTCTTCTGTCAAGCGTTCGGTGGCAGCAGGGAGTACGAATGGTGCTAACTCATAGATGCTCTCAGTCGGTTTGAACTCTTCGACCTCGATTTCGTTTATCTCTTCTTCGTCTGCTTCGAAAACTTCCTCGGTGCTTTCAGCAAGCTGTTCTAGTTCGTGCTGCTCTTGTTGCGCGATGATTAGCTCTTGGTCCGAGTAGTCCTCGTAATCTACCTGGAACTCTTCCTGGTTATCGACTTTCCACTCATCATGCGCGCTTGGCCCATCCTCTTGGTTTGAGGAATACTGCACTTGACTGTCGTACTGCTGGGGAGTCTCGTATTGATCTTGATCGCCATATTGATATTGATCGCCATATTCTTCTTGAGTTTCATATTCTTGGGCAGGCTCTTCCTGTTCGTAGCCGTGTTCGTACTCGTCGTAGCCCTGTTCTTGTTGTTCCGATTGCTCTTGGTCCGCCGATTCGTGAGATTCTTGCAGTTCGCGCTGAGCCGCAAAGAGCTCCTGATCGCCTATAGCAAGATCTTGTATCGAAAATCTAGGTTCGCTCTGCGGCGATTGTTGCTGGTAGTCCGAGCTTGTTTGCTCTGCTTCACCGAAATCGAACCCGTGCGAACCCTCGGATTGAGGAGTCGATTGTTCGGATACTTCAGTGCTTTCTGCTAATGGAGCGAATTCATCAGAATCAAGTGAAAATGGATCTTTGAATGAAAACTTCGAACTTTCATCGTTCGATCCGAACTCTGGGAGGTCTCGCGGGAGAAACTCTTCGACATGTTCCGGCTCGAGGGTATTTTCGCGCAGAGTGCTCTCATCGAAACAGGAAATCTCCATGGTTGATGCGCCGAATTCCTGGAACTCTTCCAGTCCGACAACAGGCTTGTCGAACTCGTCGTCATCCATGCTGAAGAGCGTATCGAGCGTCTTTCGAGCTCGCTTCTTTGGTTGAGATGGTTTGAGAGGAGATGTAACTCCATCATCGAGATCGCTCTCTTCAGACTCGTCTGCGGTGTCATTAGTGGTGCCGAATTCCGACGCATGGGGAAGCTCAGGCGCGTCTAACACATCCTTTGCTGATTCGGCCGCGCGACCAGGCACCTTCTGCCAGGCAGTGGTGTCCCAGTCAGCGGGTTGTACGTTTTCCCAACTAGACGGTTGCTCGGACGATTCGACTGTTTCACCCTCATCGGTAGGCATGGGCGCAGACGGTTCGAGCGGATCATTCTTAATGCGGAAATCGGCAAGAATATCGCGTTCTTCAAACTCTTCAGGCAATGCCAACCGTTGATTTTCATGCACCACTATCGGTGCGAGATCGTACATGCTATTTTCCGGAAACAGATATTGGATGTCGTCAACATTCTGTTGTCCGCCGACCCTCGATGCTGGTCCGTTACCGCCTCGTCCATCGGTTGGCATTGACGAAGCGATCCCGGATTGATCCTCAGGCGAGTCGAGTTTTGGTACCTCCATAGAACGAGATCTGGATGCCGCGCCTTGCTTGTTGACGAGTGCAGAGAGACCGCCTGGGCGGACTCCGCTTTGCGACATCGTTTGCTCCTCCGTCCGTGCGGCTGGTGGATTATTGACCGCAGGCGGTGTACTCGCTGTCTGTAACTGAGGCGGGTTGCTTGCTGCTTGTTTGTTGACGAGCGCTGCCAGTCCACCGGCCGGCTTTTCGACCGCAGGCGCCGGCGGGTTAGGTCGTGCTGCTTCAGGAGAATCTTCCTCGCCTTCCTCCATCTCACGGTTCAATAGTGCCGATAATCCTGGTCTTTGTCGCACACCGGATGCTGTATCGTCTTTCTCTTCTGGCTGTGAAGCTTGCGGCGGCGGTTTACTGACGAGTGCGGCCAGGCTGGGAGCTTTACTTGCCGGCGCCTGATTATCGACAGGCGGTGACTCCGACAGCCGTTGCTGGCGTGCCTCTTCAATCCTTTCCTGAGCTAGCTTTGCCTGATCGGCAGTCGCCCGGACCTTGCGTGCCTGGAGCTTGGTGTACGATTGGGACGGAGTTTCGTCCGATACCGGTTGGGCGCCTCCCTCTCCTCGTAATTGGTCTATTAATGCTTGCGTTTGTTTGGCTTGATCGGCACGCCCCTGCTCTTCCTGCTCCAACCGGAACTGTTCGATCATGGCCTGGGCATTTCGAGCTTGTTGAACTCCTGCTGGCTGTTTCGGGTTTTCCGCGATGGACTCTTGTGCATTCACCACATCGGCTTCTTCAGTCGGTTTCGTTGTTGTCTGCTGCTCTTGCTCGTCCTTGGCCCGTTGCTGTCTCGCGGCCTGCTCGATCCGAAACTGCTCGACTAGCTTTTGTGCCTCTAGTGCCTGTTCTTGTTTTTGCTGTTCTGCTCTTTCGGCTCTCGCTTGCTCGATGCGAGCCTGGGCCAGTTTTGCCTGCTCAATACGATCGAGCTCGGCTTTCGCCCGGTCGTCCGCCTCTTTCTGCCGATCTGACTTGGCTTGCGGGACTTCCTCGTGCGGTTCCTGCTCATCCTCTGTGGGCGATGCAGTCAGTCTATGGCTGTCCGGAATCACTATTGGCGCGAGGTTGTAATAACTGTTCTCAGGGAACTGATACATAGGCTTCTGGTCAGCCTCTTCCCTACGGGACGCGCCCTGGTCTTTCCTCTTAGACTCGTCTTCGGTTGGCATTTGGTAGTTTGCTTCTATATAAACTGTTCTAATCTCTTTTACACCTGTCGGGTAGTTTCAAAACGCAAAACCGCTGTAGCATCGCCTTTGCCTATGATTCGCCGCTTGGCTACTGGGAGCTAGTTCTCTCCAGTCTCTCGGATGGAGGACGAATCGAATGTAAGTCTCCATGATTAATGGGGGACCCACAGGTGAGCCAGTTGTTGCAAGATTAAACCTTATCGGACTGCCGAAAGCCGGTACCAATGGCGGTGACTTCGCCTAACCTGCGTGGACGAAAGACAAAAATGCAGTCTCGATTGTGTAAACTGTGGATACAGCAAGATTTTTGAAATGCCAACCTACAATCTCACGGCCATCAACATCGGCGGGTTCTCTCTCGGAGAGTCCGACAAGGTCGTGTCCATGTTCTCGACCGAACGGGGACTCGTGCGTGCTGTAGCCAAAGGTGCCAAAAAGCCCGGGACCAAGATGGCAGGCAAATCTGAGGCTTTGTGCGTCAACAATCTTTTGATTGCGAAGGGCCGATCTCTGGATATAATCACGCAGGCCGAATCGATAGATACTTTCCGCAAGTTGCGCGTCGACCTTGTCAGACTGACATTCGGTCTGTACTACGCAGAGCTGACCCAGGCTTTTGCTGAAGGACTCGAGGAAGACAGCGCCTTGTACTACCAGACGCTCTTCAACGCGCTGAAGCTGCAGGAGCGAGCGGCAGATGACGCGAGGCTTCTGGCGCTCGAGTTCGGCATGGCGCTCTTGCGACAACTGGGTTTTTCGCCGGAACTCACTGTCTGTGTGCGCTGCCGTCATGCGCTCACCGAATATAATATCACCGCTTTCTACCCAAACCTTGGTGGCATAGCCTGCAATCGCTGCGGACAACAGGCAAAAGCCAAGGCAGCGGTCTCGGAGATCGACTTGACCGGCTATTACTCGACTCGCGAAAAGCCGGATGCCGACGAGGAATATGAAGAGCGCGGCATCTTCGTGACACCACTGGTCTGGAAGCTTCTTGTCAGCGCGGATGCATGTTGCGATGAGCTCGCAGCAGACTTGCCCGAGGATGATTTGCGACCAAGAAGGCGGGAGCTCAGCGCTTCTCAAAAGCCGGCTCTTGATGCGGCCCACCGTTTGCTGCAACGATATCTCGAGGATCGAGCCGGAAAACATATGCGCAGCCTTGATTTGTTAAAGCAGATTTGAGTGTTTTCCTTGAGCTAACCCAAACTTTACCAACATGAGACAGGTTTTCCCTTTGCATCCCGCAATCATGCCCTTTTCGGAGTTTTGCGCTAAGGAAAAAACAGCTAAAATAATCGAGGTCGCATTCACAGCTGGAGGTTTTCCGTGGGCGTTCTTAAAGACAGTGATCCGGAGCTTTACCGGGCAATCTCTAGCGAACTGACAAGGCAGCAGAACTGCATCGAGCTCATCGCCAGCGAGAATTTCGTAAGCGAGGCGGTCCTGGAAGCGCAAGGTTCTGTGCTCACCAACAAGTACGCCGAAGGTCTGCCTCACAAGCGATATTACGGTGGATGTGAATTTGTCGACGATGTAGAAGAAATTGCCATCGAGCGTGTAAAACGCTTGTTCAACGCTCCCCACGCCAATGTTCAACCGCATAGCGGTGCCCAGGCGAATATGTCCGTTCTATTTGCGATGCTGAAGCCTGGTGATACCACCATTGGTATGGCTCTGGACCAAGGCGGACATCTCACTCACGGATCGCCGGTGAATATGTCCGGCAAATGGTTCGATGCGCAGTTTTACGGCATCAATCCTGATACAGGCCGGATCGACTACGACGAAGTTTTGAAGAAGGCTGAATCAGTTCGTCCCAAGCTAATCGTCTGCGGTGCGTCTAATTATTCGCGCGTTATCGATTTCGAGCGATTGCGCAAGATTGCAGACAAGGTCGGCGCCTACCTCATGGCGGATATCGCTCATATAGCCGGGCTTGTTGTCGCTAACCTTCATCCCAGTCCGTTTCCCCATGCCCACTTCGTCACGACGACTACCCACAAGACTCTGCGTGGACCTCGAGGCGGCGTGGTGATGTGTCAGGAAGAGTTCGCCAAAGAAATCGACAAAGCTGTATTCCCCGGTATTCAGGGTGGACCGCTGATGCACGTGATCGCTGCCAAAGCCGCCGCTTTCGGTGAAGCGCTCAAACCTGAGTTCAACCAGTATCAAGAAAGAATCGTCGCCAATGCGAAGACTCTCGCCGGCACGCTCGTAGACAATGGATTGGCTATTGTCTCCGGCGGCACAGACAATCATCTGATGACCGTTGATTTACGTCCGATCAAAATGACCGGAAAAAAGGCTTCAGCCTTGCTGGAAGAGGTCGGCATCACGGTCAACAAGAATGCCGTACCCAACGACCCGGAAAAGCCGATGGTCACCAGTGGAATTCGAGTAGGTACACCGGCGGCTACTACACGCGGATTCGGCATAACCGAGATGGAAGTTATCGGGAAACTCATGGCCGATATGCTGAAGTCTCCGGATGACGAGGCTCTGAAAACCTCGACGAAGGAGAAGGTTTCAGAGTTGTGCGGACGATTTCCGCTTTATAAAGAGAGTGCCGTTGGAGTTAGATAATTGACAGAGCGCGATAGGACAGTGACGATGATTGGTGAGCAGGAAGAAGGCGACCCGTCCGGCGAGCCTCAAGATGCTGCTGCCGCCGGCAGCACACCTCCTGAGCCGACGACTTCCAAGCGCCTTCGCTCCAAAGCTTCCGGTGCGATAAGAACCTGGCAATTCTTGCTGTTTTTGTTCGGCTTGGGCTGGGCCGCTTTCTACTGCCCACGTGGTCACTTGGACAGCATGCAGTTTCCCGGGTTTTTGATCGCAATGTCGATAAGCTGGTGGTTGACCCCCGAGATTCGCTCCCGGGCTCTTAATCTTGGCTTGGTTGATAAACCTGGTGAAGAGCGTCGGATTCACAAAGTCCCTATTCCTCGCCTGGGTGGCGTGGCGATTTTCATCAGCATTCTCTTCACCATTGCAGCCCTCATCGCAATTGCCGGCAAATTGCCGAGTGAGGCACGGGGTGTGGAAGGAATCGCCGGTATCGCCGTCGGTGGCACCCTCGTGTTTGTCCTCGGTCTTCTCGATGACCTGGAATCTCTAAAAGCCAGGATGAAATTCATGGTGCAGATTCTGGCCGCTTGCGCTGCTTACTCACTGGGAGTCCGCATCAAGTCCATTCCAATTCCTCTCAACATGGACATCAATCTTGGATTTATTGCCATTCAGGGCGGTGTTCCGATCGATCTTGGAATTCTCAGTTTGCCGCTCACGGTTATGTGGTTGGTCGGCGTAGCAAATGCCGTCAATCTGATCGACGGAATGGATGGCCTGGCTGCTGGTGTGTCCGCTATATCAGCGATGACAATCTGGAGTGTGGCGATGGCATCTAACATCGATCGCCCTTACGCTGCTCTGATTGCAGCTGTCGTAGCAGGAGCTCTCTTTGGATTCTTACGCTGGAATTTCAATCCAGCAAGAATTTTTCTCGGCGATTCCGGAGCATACCTTGCCGGATTCATCCTCGGCGCCATCTCCATAACAGGAGTGATCAAGGGTGCTGCCGCTGCTACTGTGATAGTGCCCACTGTGCTTCTAGTGGTTTTGATTCTCTTCTTTCCATTGCTCGATACGTCATGGGCCGTGGTTCGAAGAATGGCAGCCGGACGCAGTATATTTTCGCCCGATGCCGGTCACATTCATCACCGCTTGTTGCAAGCCGGACTGTCCCAGAAGAAAGTCGCATATCTAATCTACGGTGTATCCGGTCTTCTAGGGCTAATCGCCGCATTCCTCGTCAATCAGCACTGGTATTTCTTGAGCATCGCGGGCTCCGTTATGTTGATGGCGCTGTTCTTTTCCGAAGTACTCAATCGACACAGACAGCGCGGGAAGGCTGTCACCAGAGAGCTGGAAGGAACCGAAAAGCTGCCCGCCAACGAAGGCTAATTTCGTGCACTGCATATGGTTGCCGATAGCAAATGTCTGAAACTAACCGTAATTTGTCCCGTCTTCAACGAAGAAGCGCTTATTTCTATTTTCTCCGAACGGATGAAACAAGTTCGGGAGCAGCTTTTGCCGCGCTACGAAGTCGACCTTCTCTTTACCAACAATGCATCGACCGATGGAACATTGAAGCAACTACGAGAAATTCGAGACGAGTATCCGTTCGTCTACGTCATCACGCTAAGTCGCAACTTCGGCTATCAAGCTTCTCTCGAATGCGGTCTCAGGATGGCGAAGGGAGACCTTCTGGCCTTCATAGATGTCGACTGCGAAGATCCGCCAGAGATGATTTTGGATTTTGTAAAACTCCACGAGGACGGTGACTACGATATCGTCTATGGCGAACGCTTCGATCGAGAAGAGCCGGCGCTGCTTGTCTGGGGGCGCAAGCTGTTCTACCGAATCTTGAAGGCGGTGGCAGATGAGGATGTTATTCTCGATATGGCTGAGTTCTCCTTAATCACAGAAGAAGTACGCGATGCAATGATCGAAGACCAGACCTCCTTTCCATTCATTCGGGCATCGATTGGAAGAGTGGGCTTCCGCAGGCATGGTATCAGGTATAAACGCCACCGTCGCATAGCGGGAAAAACACACTTTCGATTTTGGGATTTAGTCTATTTCGCAATAGCAGGTATTCTCTCGTCATCCACACTTTTTCTGCGTCTGCCGGTGCAAACGTTGTTCTTCTGGCTTCTTACCGTCGCCGCGCTTGCGATTGCAAGAGTGTACTTTGATTCGAAGTGGATTGATGCTGCGCTTATTCTGGTAACCGCCTCATATTTCGGGGCTGCGGTCTCATTCATCGCGATTTTCACCGGGCGTACTTACAAGAACTCACTGGGTCGCCCCAATTTCATAATCAATAAGAAGCTGAGCTACATGCAGTCGGAATGAGATGGTATTGTGACTAGTATCATGAATAATGCCGTGGTGGATCGCAAATTCGTGAGTTTCGATGGTGGTGTGAGATGCTCCGGGCGATTGGTCGAATTACACGACCGAGCTGATTTAGCTCGTACCGACATTCAAGCGCTTCACGAGGACCTGGAGTGCAAACTCATTCCTCGCGGCTCGAGCCTTTCCTTCTGCGCCGCTAGCTTTGATGAGCGCGTTACCTCGATCAGTACGATTAATCTCGATAAGATCATCGAATTGAGTGAAACGGATTCCACTGTGACCGTGGAATCCGGTGTTACAGTTGGAAATTTGCTAGAATTCCTCGTTTCGCAGGGGTATTACCTGCCGGTTATTCCAGGGTACCCCTCTATCACTATTGGCGGTTGCATTGCGGCCGATGTTCATGGGAAGAACCAATTCAAAGACGGTAACTTCCGCGGACTTGTGCGAAGCTTCGTGCTGCACAACGTTGACCACGGTGTTATCGATGTCAGAGAAGAGGACCTATTCGAACTGACGCTTGGCGGTCTTGGTCTGACAGGCACTATATTAAGTGCCACTATTTCAGTGTTTAAGTTGCCATCCCAGACCGTGGAAGTTGTCGCTGAGCCTGTAGATGATATCTGCAATCTGCCCGACATCTTAATTAAGCGTTCTGCTAGCTGCGATTTTATCGTCAGTTGGCATGACTTCCAACAGGTCGGCAGTCGATTCGGTCAAGGATTCCTGGAGTGGGGAAAGTTCTCTTCGTCCTCTTTCGACAGTGTTTCGTCTGTAGATAATCGAACCGTTTTTCCAATCAAAGAGTCACGGAAAGCACCATCGCCTCTAACACTTACAGCCGATACTCGGGGCTTCAATCTGCCGAATCTTTTTTGTCTTGCAACAACAGGTTTGATGAACTCACTTTACGAACACTCGCAAAGAGTGTCTCATGGTCAGCCGGTCGAGTCGCCGCTCTCCAGATGTTTATTCCCCAACAAAAGTCTGCGTGATCTCTACTTCCACGCATTTGGTAGACATGGATTGATCGAACATCAGATTGTGATGGCTCCGGAGAACCTTCCACGCTACGTCGAAAAGGTTAAATGGTGGCTGAGGAGCAACGACCTGCCAATCACAATCGCCTCTGCCAAAATGTTCTCAGGCGAGCAAAAATTTCTACGATTCGGCGGCGCCGGATTGTGCTTCGCCATTGACTTTCCACGCTGCGCGCAGGGACTTCGGTTCCTAAACTTCCTGGATGAGTTAACCGTCGAGATAGGCGCTAGACCGAATTTATTCAAGGACTCGAGACTGCCTCGAAAAATCATAGAGGCAACCTATCCGGAATTCGGCGAGTTCAAAAAGCGTCTAAATGAATTTGACCCCAATCGAAGATACCAATCTGAGTTGTCACGTCGTCTGGGTCTTTAGTAACGGGCTAGAATCCACTCGAAGGCCAAGCTTAGCCAATTGCAGGCCTCCGCCTGATACCATCGCGATATCAGTCTAAGTTGTCACACCGTCAGCGACTTTAGTATTCTGATAGAGTATCGCTGTCAGCACCGGTTGAAATTGATTCGGATCTGTCGTGGATGAATCACTACCAATTCTAATGTTCCGTCTCGGCACGGTGAGAAGCGCATTCCTTTTGGATGCGGTTATTCAGGTTTTCGACGCTGTCGATGTCGGCGAGTTTCCTGTCCCTCCGCCACAAGATGTGCTGGGTGTTATCAATGTGCGCGGGCTCCGACTGCCTCTCATCGATATCAGGAGAAGATGGGGATTACAGGCTGGATCTGTTCAGCTCAACCATCAGTTGGTTGTCGTGGAGTGTGACGGAATGAACTTGAGCATCATAGTAGATGAGGTGCTGGGGACAAAGTATGTTCCACTACAGAAAATCGTTCGACTGCAAGACATTTTGCCGGGTAATCAAGCCCATATGGCGATCGCCGATCTAGAGGGCATACTCATCGTCCTTGACTCTGACAGGCTGTTCGAGGCGACTCAATTTGATGAAATGAACCGCTGGGTTGAAGCGGTAATGGGATAATAGAAGGAAACGCAAGGTATGTCGGCATACGAGTTATTGATGACGCGTTTGGATGAAAAACCGCTTGCAGTGCAGGTGTCTACGATCCTGGAAGTGATCAACGCTGTCGAAACTACAGGTTTTATTGATAAACCTGCCGGAGTTATCGGGCTCATCAATCTGAGGGGCGACATCGTGCCGGTCCATGACTTGCGGTACTACACAGGCGTCTCCAGTCGTGAACTGCTGGCGAGCGATCAGATCGTTGTCATCGCCGATGGTGACGCGAAGGTCGGAGTTGCCGTCGATCGTATCGAAACAGTTCAGACGTTTCAGGAAGAGCAGCTCTTCGCCCAATCTTTGTCACCCCATGCGTTCAAGATTTTGACTGTGAAAAACAGAGAAGTAGCTTTCCAAGAGATCAGAACGATTCTCGAGACCTAGGTGTTGAACAGGGAAACCAGGCATGAGAGTGGTGTTCTCAGTCCAAGGTCAGAAGCCATAATGGTTACTGAACATTTGTGAAAACCCGCACCCTACTGCCATCAGGCTCCAAAGCAACACCAGCAGTCCTATGCAACTAAGCATTGTCGTGGTTTTCCATAATAGAATCGTATTTATCGCTGGCTTCTTGAGTGGTAGTTTGAACAGCCAGCGAAACAGAAAAAAATCTACCAACGTTTGAGGCAAACCAAATAGGAACGAGACGGAACCGACGAAAAGCCAAGCTTCGCTGCTCCTGGTGATCCAATAAACGAGACCGGGAAAAAGGTATGTCACTATCAAGGTCGATGCGATATGGACCGGAATCGCCATCAGAAAAGCAGAGGCAACTGTTATTGAGGTATCCAGGCGCTTTATGAAATACCAACCAACCGCTATGCCCACTATTGCGTACATGCCTCCAATCCATGCTGCCATCGAAGCGAGGCAAAAAAGATTTGCATCTAATGCTGTTGTTGCTGAATTAGTCGGGCTGGAGAACAAGAACCCGAGCAGCATACACAATGCCATCATGAATATGTAAGCTCTGAACATGGGCTAAACTCCACAGTCTGTTCTGTACAGAAAATATCCGACAGCTTTTTTCACCTGAGACCAACAAGGACCATAGTTGGCAATGTGACGAGGAGAAACATATATACCATGACAGTGGTTGTTTTCCACAACCAGGTTACGCCTATTTGTTTGAGCTCGAGCTTGAATCCAAATAGCCATCGCAAGAGGAAATAGTCCACCAGCGCTTGCGGAATCCCCAGGAAGAACGAAAGGAATGCTTCGCAAATCCAGAAGTCTGTGACATGGGTCAATAGGTAGACAGTTGACGGAATCACGTAGGCGGCCACCAACGTAGAAACGAAGTGGACCGGCGCCGCTATTAAGAATGCGGCCCACCTACTCTTGGACCTATCCAGACAGCGCACAAAATGCCAGCCGACAAGAATGCCGGAGATGGCATAAAGTCCACCGACAAAGAACGCTCCCAGTCCTATCGCGAAAAGGTTGCCGTGAACATCTCTTAGTCCACGAAAATCAGCGTCTGGGCCGGCGAGGCAGCAGTACATAAAACCGAGTATCGTACAGGTCAGAATTACAAGAATGTAGGCTTTTCCCATAAGAATCTCCTGACTCGTTTTTTCCAGCATAGCAGGACACTGTTCAGTCGCATCTCGCAAAGTGCGTATGTTTTTGCGCCAACTGAAAAATTTGTTCCGTTAATGCGGTATGGTCGGTGAGGTGTACCAGAACGGAGCAAGCAAAACCAACACGCTGGGGACCAACACGCAAATCAGCAGGGAGGCGGCTTTCCAGAGGAATGGAGTCTCAAATCTTCCTTGCCGAGCGGGAGACTGAACAGCCATCTAATTTGAAAATCTGAATGCTCGTTCCCGGGCAATGAAACGTCTGTGTATATCCTAATTGTATAACTAAGTAAGATAAGTTCTTCTCACTGGGTATCATTCCCATAGATGTCCGCAACTTCTGGGCTAGAAGTGAGGACGAAAACTCGCGTGGGGTAAGGGATAGGAGGATCTGATGGTCGATAAGGCGCAGGGCAAACAGAGAAAAATATCTGATGCTCAGAAAGCGCAGGCTGTCATGCGGCTATTTGCTGGGGAATCGGCGAGTAAGGTTGCGCGTGAGATTGGGGCCAACGCAAAGGATCTCACATTTTGGCGGGATGAGTTTGTGAAGCATGGGGCGAATGGACTGGGGGAAGAGCCGGTGGCGATAAAGAATACGAAAAGCTCGAATGGAACGAAGGTTTCGCGTGCTGCGGCAGGTGCGCGAGAGCGGTCTCATGTCGAATTGACGGAAGAGTATCAACGAATTGAAAACGTAGTTGTTGAGTTATCAGATCTTGCCCGAGTCCTTCTCGAGGCGGCTACAAATCTTTCAATCAACGCGACACAAACCGCGGCTGCGGTGACTGAGACGACGACGATTGTAGAGGAGGTTCGACAAACTGTCGAAGTTTCTAGCAAAAAGGCACAGAATGTCTCTGCCGATGCAAAAAATGTGTTGCGTACAAGCGAGTTGGGGCAGAAAGCCGCCAACGATGTGGTCGTCGGCATGCAGGCGATCAAAGAACACATGGACTCGTTGACGAGGACAATCCTGACTCTCAGAAACCAGACGAAACAAGTCGGTGAAATCATCGCCACCGTGGATGATATCGCTCAACAATCGAATCTTCTGGCGGTCAATGCGGCTATTGAGGCTGCTAGAGCCGGTGAGCAGGGCAAAGGCTTTGCTGTCGTCGCCCAGGCGATCAAGAGCTTGGCAGAACAGTCTAAGAAAGCAACGAGCAACGTGCGCAGCATTCTCAACGAAATTGTCGAGGCTACCGCCTCGGCAACGATGAAGACAGAACACGGCAGTAAAGTTGTAGCTGATGGAGAAGGCTTTGCAAAACAAGCCGGCAACTCTATGGTGACCCTGGCAGATAGCATTGCGAGATCCTCTCAGGCAGCGATTCAGATAGATGCCTCGAGTCAACAACAGTTGCAGGGTGTACAGCAAGTGCTCGAAGCGATGAAAAGCGTCGAAGAAGCCAGCAATGATAATCAGCGTGGCGCAAAGGAATTGGAACAGGCCGTTGTTCGATTAAGCGAGCTCGGGGGCGAACTGAAAGCGCTCACCCAGGGGGTTCAGAGAAAAGTGCTTGGTTCCTAAATCCAGCGATTCGAGAGCGAGGAGAGTGAGACCATGGTGGTCCGATCGCAGAAATTGTCGAGGGTGAAAACGCGACTGCAATACGTTCAATCAGCGACCATTGGCAATGGTGCGATCAAATCGCTTTTATTTCCGGTGTTTGTAACTTGCGTCAAAAAGTTGCGAGGTGGGTAAACGAGCATGACGGCGTCCCTATCGCAGAACTTGCTCAAGACCATGGTCGACTGGGTGGACTTGCACATAGGACTGAGAGTTTCTGATGCAAGACTCGATGATTTTGGAAAAGGCATTTGCCTTGCAGCCGCCGATTCGGGTTTTGATGATCCACAAGATTATGTCGCTGAGTTGATCAGAACTCAACCGAAGGAACATGAGCTTGGATATCTCGCCAGTTATCTCACGATCGGCGAGACTTATTTTTTCAGAGACCCCCTCAGCTATAACTTATTGACCGCACATGTTCTACCTCCGCTTCTGTCGAAGGGAGCGCCAGTCAAGATCTGGAGCGCGGGCTGTGCAACAGGAGAAGAGCCCTACTCGATAGCAATTACAGCTCTCAGCGCAATGCCGACCTGTCCTATCGAGATCGTAGCGTCAGACATCAATCCTCGCTATCTGGAAGTGGCGAGGGCGGGTCTGTATCGACGGTGGTCGTTTCGCGACGTGCCAACTTTCATTAAGGACAAGTACTTCAGTCTAACTCCGGACGATAGGTATAAACTCAGCGATAAGATCAAGGCGATGGTTAGCTTCTCCTCGCTGAATCTTGCTAGCGCAGGGTATCCGTCAGCGCTCTCGCGAACCAATGATGTCGATGTGATCTTCTGCCGCAATGTCTTAATCTACTTCAGTCCTCAGCATGTCACCGAGGTTCTTGATAGGTTTTACCAATGCTTGAAAGATGGTGGCTATCTTTTTCTTGCACCGACTGAGATACCACATCCGGCACCGCCAAATTTTCGACTGGTGAATTTCGATGGCGCGATACTGCTTCGGAAAGAGGGGGCCTCAGCGGATTCTTGTACAGTACCGGTAAGCATCGTCCAGAGCAATTTTGCCTATTTCGGACATTCCTCCGACATGAAGTCGTTTGAAACAATGATCGATGGCGATACTGCCAGGCGAGTATCCGATCCGGCGTCGCTACTCCAAAAGCTTAGTGCTCATGGACATGCCTCCATGGAGGAGACTAAGTTACTAGAACCTGAGCCCATAGAGCTTGATGATGAAATAGACGATGTGGTTGCACGAGCCTCGCACTTTTACTACAAAGGTGAATACGCCGAAGCAATCGATCTGCTTTTGGAAGTTTCTTCCGGCTGCAGTGGCCGTCTCGAAAATCCGCTGTTTTTACTGGCTAAGTCGTATGCCAATTTAGGCAATCTAGATGCTGCCATGGATTGGAGCGAGAGGTTAATTGGCTACGATCCGGTCAATGCTCGATGGTACTACCTCCGCGCGACTATACAGCAAGAGTCCGGCGAAGACGGCGCAGCATCGATTTCGCTTCGTCAGGCTATCTTTCTTGATCCTGAATTCGCACTCGCCTATTTTGCTCTCGGCAACATTCATAGACAATCAGGAGATCCGCTCCAAGCAAGACGCTGCTTTTATCAAGTTCTCGATCTCTTGCGCAACGCTGATGGTCTAAGTGAAATCGAAGACTCTGATGGGCTCGTCGCGGGCCAACTGATGACCATTGTAAGAACTCTGGTGGAGGAACAGATATGACGAGTGGTGAGGGACCAAGACCGCCTGATATAGCAGGAAGGCTGGAGGCGCAATTAAGGCGGAGTATATTAAAACGCCGCGCAGTCAAGCTTGCTCGCCCTCTGGACAAACCCGAGATTCCACCTGGTCGCCAGTATGTTTTATTCGTACTTTCTCGACAGACATTCGCTTTCGACGTCAACTACGTGGAAGAGGTTTTCCAAATTAAGAGTGTGTTGCCTGTGCCGGGCACGCCACCATACATTGTCGGAATTGCGAGCTTAAGAGGTCCATTGATTTCGATCGTCGACCTCAGGCATCTCTGCAATCTGCATGAGAAGGCTGTGATGGGATCGGATAAGACGCTGATTATGAGGAATGGCTTGATGCGCGTCGGCGTAATGGCTGACGATGTAACCGGGTTAGAGTTTGTACCGGATAGCGACATAACCACCGATTCTCCTATTTTTTCGCATATACCACGACGCTTTGTCGAGGGTATCACACGCGAAGGTACGATTATCTTGAACTGCTCCAACCTCTTCACCATGGAGGCTCTGGAGGTTAATGAATAGTCCGGTTTGCCTGACGAGGACATTCTAATGGATCCTGAGTTTTTGAAACGGCTTCAAGAAGCCTTCATCGAGGAAGCTGGAGAGCAAATTCAGATCATTCGCTCCTGCCTCAATGTGCTAGAGGATGCAGCCGCCGACAAGGCACCGCCTCTGGAGTCATTGCTCCGCACCTTTCATAGCCTGAAGGGCTCGTCCAGAGCTGTCAACCTTAAGGACATCGAGTCGAGCTGCCAACTCATCGAAAATGCGCTGGTCAAGTGTAAAGGCGATGAATCGAACATTAGCAGACCACTGCTCGATCGAATGCACATGTACGTGGACGAATTACATACGGTGATCGTCCGCCTTCAGGCAGAGCAGGACCCGCAGTCGGCTGTCCTGTTGGCAATCGTGGCGACGCTTGCAAATATGCCTTCCACAGTTGCGACGCCCTCTTCATCTTTGGAGCCTTCCACAACTTTGGAGCCCAAGGTGATCGTCACGCCTGTAGAAGTTCTCGATGATACGGCTACCGGCTCGTTTGTGCGTCTATCCGCAGACGACGTTGCCTCGGGTCTTCAACGATCTGCTTCGATGGGTATGATCGGAACTACGGTTCGTCTCAAGGTCAATCGCGTAGAAGATCTTGTCAACGGAGCAGAAGAGCTGGTCTACGCCAAGCTCGTCTCCGACCAACGGTACATTGACTGCGGCGATTTGCAATCAATTGTCAATCAATGGATTCGGCGATGGCAAAGATTGCGACCGGAGGTCGAGAATGAGGCTCAGCGCCGGTCTAATCCCGGAGTGCAGACCACAAGCGCCAATGCTGGAAGTTTGCAGGAGTTTCTTGATCTTCACGATAGTTTTGTTGGAAAACTGGCCGAACGCATCGTGACTATGGAAAAGGCTGTTCTTGCCGATAGGCGAACAGTTGGTGGGCTCGTCGATACGCTCCTGGAGCAGAGCCGAGAGCTGACGATGATACCGTTTTCGGTGCTGCAGGATCTGTTTCTCAAGATCGTGCGAGATCTTGCTCGTGACCAGAGTAAGTCGATCACGTTGAAAATTGTCGGTGGCACGACCGAGATCGACCGACATATTTTGGACGAATTGAAAGAGCCATTACTTCATCTATTGAGGAACAGCATCGATCACGGTATTGAGCTTCCGGACGAGCGCGTAGCCGAAGGTAAGCCTGCCGAAGCGACGATCGAACTTCAACTTTCCACCCCGAGCTCAGGCAAAGTCGAGATAATTATGCGTGACGATGGTCAGGGGATTGATCCGGACAGAGTCAAGCGCAGTGCGGTGGAGAAAGGTATTTTGCCTATAGACCGCGTGAATGAGGTCAGCTACCAGGAAGCGCTGTCCCTGATTTTTAAGTCTTCACTCACCACGCGCGGAACCGTTAGCGAGATATCCGGACGGGGTCTCGGCTGTGCCATCGTCAAAGATCGCGTAGAGCAGCTCGGGGGCACCGTAGAAGTATTCTCCAGACTGGGAAGGGAAACTAAGTTCCGGCTCACCGTACCGGTGCGGCGTGCCACTATGCTCGGTATCGCGGTGTCGGTAGGTGGACGTACATTCATCATTCCGACAGCATCGATTAGGGCTGCTGTTCGGGCTCGAGATCAGGATATTCGAATTGTAGAAGGCAAGAAAGCAATCATCTTTCACGAGCGGCTCGTCCCGGTCGTGCTTCTGGCAGACATCCTCAGCGTTGACTCGGATAAGCCGATAGACGATTGTACAATTTTGATTGTCGGTAGCGAAGACTATCCCATCGCCCTCGTTGTCGATGATATCTATGGCGAGCAGGAGGTCGCCGTGAAGAGCCTGCCGGTACCATTGACCAAGGTCCGCAACGTTGGTGGCGCGACCTTGTTGCAGACCGGAGATCTAGCGGTGGTTGTCGATATGAATGATGTCCTGACGTCTGCGATCCTGGTAGGCACCATCGCCGATCTTCCTCATAGAGCTGTCCCGAGACTCGAGACGAAGTCGCGACCTATGAAGAAGAAAATCCTCGTCGTCGAGGACTCGATAACTTCGAGGGTCTTGTTGAAAAACATTCTCGAGTCGGCCGGATACCTCGTATCGGTAGCCAGTGACGGACAGGATGGTTGGGAGAAGGTAACCCAGGATTTCTACGACCTGATCGTCACCGACGTTGAGATGCCGAGAATGAACGGATTCGAGCTGACCGGCAAGATTCGAAAAGAATCCAACATGAAGGATGTGCCAATTATTGTAGTAACGTCTTTAGCGTCACTCGAAGACAGGCGAAGAGGTGTGGAGGTAGGTGCCAACGCGTATTTCGTGAAGAGTAATTTCGAGAAGTCTAATCTACTCGAAATGGTAAAACGGCTGGTGTAGAAATGTCTGAGTCCAGGATCAACATTCTGGTAGTTGATGGTGCCGCCGAAGATGCACCCAGCTTGATCGTGAGGATCCTCGAATCAGATCCGTACCTGCATGTGCAAGGCATCGCAGCCAGCTGCAGACATGCGCTTCAACTGATCAAGCACAGTCGGCCCGACCTTATAACTCTGGATCTGGGTCTACCAGTGAAGGAATCCCTAGCTTTTGTAGAGGAAGTCATGGAAAATCACCCGATACCAATAGTGGTGATTAGCTGCAACAAGACCGGTGTTGGTCCGTTCGATTTGCTCGAGGCCGGCGCACTTGCTACGGTGGAACATCCGCACGGGGAGCACGATCAAGATGTCGTCCTACAGCTTAAAACAACAGTGAAGACTATGGCTGAGATCAAGCTCGTACGCAGGCTCAAAAAAAGACTGAGCCACAGACATAATTCAGCAAGCGATTGCCAGTCGACGGTAGGTAGAAATGAAAGTCGTATTTGCGCACTTGATCTCGTCGCCATAGGCGCTTCTACAGGGGGACCGAGCGTGATTCAACTCATACTGAAACGACTTCCGCCCGACTACCCGTCGCCAATTCTTATCGCTCAACATATCGCTCCAGGTTTTACCGATGGGCTTGTGCAATGGCTTGCCACTACCACTGGTTTCACAGTAAAGATTTGCAAGAATAACGATCGGCTGGAGCCGTCCCTGGTCTATCTTTGTCCGGAAGGAGTTCAAACTGGTTTGACATCGAGCATGAGAGTGCGATTGTCAAATGATGATTGCGTCAACGGAGTTCGACCATCTGTATCCTACCTTTTCTCATCTCTGGCGGATATTCAGGGAAAGCGAATCGCAGCCGTTCTACTCACCGGCATGGGAAGAGATGGCGCCGAGGAGATGCGGCTGATTAAAGATCGAGGTGGTATAACGATAGTTCAAGATGCGGAAACTTCAATCGTTCATGGCATGCCGGGCGAGGCAATTAAGCTTGGCGCAGCACAATATGTGCTCGCTGCTCCCAAGATACCTGAGTTGCTTGTCGAGTTGACTATGCCTTTTGGAGAAATAGATAGAGGAAGAAAATAATGACCGAATCGGATCGCAAAATACTGCTGGTCGAGGACACCCTCACGCAGGCCATGCTCTATCAACACATGCTTGAGAAGCACGGCTTTTCGGTCATGGTCGCGCGAAGCGGAAAACAGGCGCTCGAGCAGATTTCCAAGGACAGACCTGCTGCCGTGATCACAGATATCAACATGCCGGAAATGTCGGGCTACGAGCTTTCAAAACTGATCAAAAGTGATGACACCACATCTGATATCGTCGTCATACTGCTGACTACAACTTTATCGGAAGATTCGATATTTGAATGCATCAACTCCGGGGCGGACGAAATCACATTGAAGGGACTGAAGGAGGAGTGGTTCGTCGAACTGCTGAACAAAACTGCCTCTCGCAAAGTCAGTGGTACCGGTGACGGTGACTCGTGGGAATCAGAAGTCACTGATACCGCCGGTGTTCAGCATGTAAAGTGCAGTAGGACTCAGGCGTTGCGGATGCTGCTATCAGTTTATGATCTATTGCGAAAAGTGCAAGAGGGCTACCTTTAGTGAACAGGGACGACACTGACAAATGGAGATTTGCCGAAGCAAGCCGGACGCGTTTTTCCTCTTGCGATTTCCGTCGGCTGATTTAGAGAAAGATGTTTTAATCAGACACCGCGCAATGATTCAATCACTGTATTGGCTTTTTGCGATAATTTGGCATGCGAAAACATCGCGAAGTACTAATAAACTAGCCGGCTCATTAGCAGTTGAAGATAATTTGGACCGGAAAGTTATCTTCAACTGCAGGAACGCGAGCAATGAAGGGAACGTGAGCAATGTAGGATCGCAACCACTCTAGGGACGCAAGATCTCACGCTTTATCGAAGTCTCATCAACTCAAATCTTACTCTCGGATTGGCGAACAAGGCCTTGATGAGGCAGCGCGTTTCTTGTACATGCCGTTAACCGAAATCGGTTAACGGATCAATGGCTGAGCCTCCCTAGCGTCTCTCGCCGTTTCCACACACCTGTGTATGAAAATGGCAAGCAAACGCGCCGCCTTCGGCTGTCGATGTCCGCTTGCAAAGAACGTCATATAATTTCCGGCGATCTAGAAATGGTGTTGTCGATTTATCAATTGTTGATGGTTTTCTATTAAAGTGAGCGGGTACAACCATATAGGAAATATGAGACCAGGTTTGCCCGTCCAAATGGGCGCGTATGTAGACCGCGAGGTAAAAGAGTCAAATGAGTAACGAATGGAATTGGCACGTTAACAGCCTGCAGACGCGCCTAAATGATCTTCAATCGACGATTGATTCAATCAAAGCTTGTGTCGAGCGACGACCGGGATTAGACTCGGCGACGAAGGCAATTGCGGCTTTGATTGAGCCTTCCAGTCAATCTGAGTTCGCCCTGCAGGAGTTTCCGATGGCACTGAGCATCTGTCTGGCAGACCCGGCGATTGGCTCTTTGCTCGTCGGACCGAAAGGTGAAGTGGTTTTGTACAACGCGACAGCCGAGGTTTTGCTCGGACGAGAGTACATGCAGGATCGCAGCGTCGCCGGTAATACCAATACAATTCAATTCTCCACTGAGGACAGATCGAGACGGTTCAATCCTGACGAACTCCCGTGGAGCAGAGCCTTGCTGGGCGAAACACTTCCCGACGTGCGGCTGCACGTCAACAAAAATGCTTCTCCTGAGGCTTGGATAAATGTCTCTGCGACACCGTTTCGAAGTGCTCAGGGCAGCGTGACCGGTGCGGTCGTCTTTCTGATCGACACTACGGAAGAGGTCCAGCTCGAAGGTAGCATCACAACTCTCTGTGACACGATTCACAGTCAGATTGCCCAGGTGGGCAATACCCACGACCAGCTCCGCGATCTGGCTGATCGATTGTCGAATACCGGTATACAAAGGATTTTGGCAGACATTGGTGGGACGTCGTCCTCGCCGCCTCGAGAGGAGGACCCCAACCGAAAAAAGTCCGTTCCTCGCCGTGACGCGACAGCGTCCGCGGCGAGGGAGACAGCGCTTCCGAAGCCAGTCCAGCTCAAACATAAAGAGCCTCTAGCAGTTACCACACCGCCTTTGCTGAAGGCTTTGTCTGGTGACGGAGAGACACACCAGAGAATGTTCAGTCCGGACACCGATCAAGCGGAGTCCGGCACCTGGGCGCAGGTCGACTCTTCCGCCGAGCCGCCATTCGAATGGCCTCCGGCCCCGAAGACGATGGCTCCTGCCGATGCTCTTCAGATACAACCTCCGGCTGAGTCATACAGTTTGAGCATCAGCGGCTCCCAGGCTGCAGAGGCGGAGCCGTTGCCGCAACAGGCTGCTGAAGACGCATCCGGCTACACGATTTATCAACCCGAAGAAAGTGATGTTCTCGATCTCGAGGTCAGCCCGCTACAACCCGACGATATCTCCGGAATAATTGCCGACGAAGAGTCTGCTGAGAGAACGGCCGATCCCTCCAATCACGACAACCGATTCGGAGAAGCCACGCTTGAAGCCAATCCAATTGACATTAATGAAGCACGCCAGCTGTTGGAAGCGGAAGCGACCGACGCTCTTGACGCTCAGCCAGTTGCTGACGAGCCTTGTACCCAGCCGGATCCGGCGGTCGACCAACTTCCTGATACCAGCATAGTAGAACCTGTCCAACCCCAGGCACCATCATGGTCGACTGAGTATGCGCCGATTGAGACCCCGGCAGCGCTCAGAGTAAACGATCAAGAAGCAACTCCCGCGAAGCCTGCGTCTGCGAGCGACGAAGTGGTTGATTCAGCCAAATCGCTGTTCGGCAAGTTTGCCAATCTCACCAAGGATTCCGCCTATGGTGACAACAAAACTGATGAAAAGGAACCGGATCCTGCTCTGCCCTGGCCTGAACTGGTAGATGGGATGGATTACGGTAATCCGCTATGGGACGAGTATACGCAGTCAGAAGAGGAAAGTACTCCCTGGCAGCAGGATTCAGAAGAAGCAGCTGAGGATGGCATATCGACCGTCGCTGCAAATGTTGTCGATGAAGCCAGCGAAGATTACTCCGCATTACCAAACGCAGAGCAAGATCCATTTGCACCGATCGAATCGTACGGGCAGGACTACGCGCCGGTGGACACGACGCCCCGGGAGTATCAGCAGGAAGATTATGCTCAATATGCGCAACCTGAAGTGCGCAAGCCCAGACCGAGCGCTTCGTATAACAAGCTCAAGCCGCTCAGCGCAGCCGCCGAGGGATACCAGGAACGATTGACCGAACCGGTCGTGAGCTACGAAGAAGAAAGCATCGAAGTTGAGGAAAGACCGCGACGAGTCCTTGTAGTCGATGACATTCCAGTTAACCAAAAGCTTCTTTTGCTGCATTTGAAACGGCTTGGATTTGAAGCCGACGTGGCAAGCAACGGCCAGGAAGCTCTCGACATGCTATCGACAGCTAACTATCAGCTCGTTCTCATGGACTGCGATATGCCGGTTATGGACGGCTTCGAAGCGGCCAGTCGGATTCGCAACAACGAAGCATATACTCATGGTCGAATTCCAATAATTGCGCTCACCTCCTACGATCGAGAGGGTGACAAGGAAAAATGTATAGCTTCCGGGATGGATGACTACATAACCAAGGGGGCCAGCCAGAAGGAGCTCAAGGAAACAATCGATCGTGCTTTCGCCTCGATGAACCAACAGACACAGGCGGTATCCGAAGTCGGTATCACCGACGACTCAGAGCTCTCTCCTCCAGACATTGCTGCCATGCTCAGACTGTATGGTCGAGAAGAAGTCGAAGAGGTGAGCAGACTTTTCTTGAGCAATATGGGCACTTACATCGAATGCATGCAACTATCAATCGATGAGAAGAATCCCGATTCGGTCGTGCACTTCGCCAATGCGGTCAAAGGACCTTGTGCCGCTCTGGGAATGCGACTGATGACTAGACTGACCACGGACATAATGGCCTATGCGGAAGCTCAGGACTGGACGCAGGTTCGCGTTAAGTACATGAGACTGAAGGCCGTTTTCGTGCAAACAAGAGAAGAGCTCAGAAAGGTTTGCCCAGACGACTCGTTGCTTGCTACCTAAAAAGGATGCACCCATGTCTGACGCCGATACAGAAGAGATAGTCGGGATCAAGAACCTCGAAGCCGAGTTCGATGTCGCTCTGGCAAAGGAGCTCGCACAAGCATATCTCGACGACACCTCTTCAATTGTGGAAAGGCTTAAGCAGGCCATTTCTAACAGAAATCAAGAAACGCTTCGTTCCTCCGCGCATATGCTCAAGGGGTGTTCGCGGGCAATTCAGGCTTGGAAATGCGAAAAGGCGAGCGCGGTGCTAGAAAACAACGCTCGTGACGGTGACATGGACAGCGCCGCAGAAAATCTGATCCATGTGGTGGATGCTTATTCACAAACAGAAATGTTTTTGAGGCGCTATCTTGAGTGATGCATCGCGTCAAAAGCAGCTTCTGCTTCCGGATCTAGGCGATTTCCTTTTCCTCTTTGTAATTTGGTCGACACTGTTCGCGCTGCGCGATCGTTTGTATTCAGACGGCTCTACCGGCTGGCATCTGGTCACTGGCGACTTTATTCTCAGGTCCAGAACCGTACCTCGCGTCGATCTTATCTCTCTTACCTTCGCGGACAAAGCCTGGGTCGCATATGAGTGGCTCTTCGACCTAGGCGCCGCCATCATCGCCAATTTAGGTGGGTTGTCGCTTCTTGCTGTTGTCATCAGTGTGTCGCTCGGATATCTATTCATCTCGATCTACGAGCGCGCTCGACGGGAAGGGGCAGGCGCGCTTGTTGCAGCTTCCATTGTTGTATTGGCTATCCTGGTTGCCCTGGGACATACACTGGCACGACCTCATCTCGTGACGTTCTGGGCAATCTGGATTTTCTCCACCGTGCTGGAAGACTTTGTTCGGGATCGTGTTAGTGTGCGTCGTATGTGCATTACGCTTGCACTGGTAATGCTTGTGTGGGTCAATTGTCATCCGGCATTTGCTCTTGGTATATTGTTGGTTTTGATCCATGCAGCATCGCAGATGGTGCTGTCCTTTTGTGGACGGCAAGCTGAAGATCGTGGTCGCCATCGAGGAAAGACCCAGGTTCTACTGATTGCGTGTATCGGACTTGGATTGCTGACGCTGGTCAATCCATATGGGCTGGATTTGCATCGCTATATCCTTCAGTATTGGAGCGAGGGTATTCATAGCCATACCAGTGAGTTCATGTCGCCCATATTCAAGGGCAACTTGCACTCCACCTGTTTGGAGCTTCTCTTCTTCGCGCTCGCTGCTGGACTAGCTCTGGGGTGGACTCGAATATCGGCCTCCGGTCTTCTGACTTGTATATTGTTGGCTCATTTTGCACTTGCGGCAGTAAGAAGTATGCCGCTCTTCGCGATTGTTGCAGCTCCATACATTGCCGGTCTGTTTGCCTCTCCCGCTTCCTCTGATACTGCGATTGGTGCGCCGGGAGATGGTGTTAAGTCTGGTGCGCTGGCAGGGATATACTCGCGGTTCAACAAGTTGGAGATGCGATGCAAGATGCATTTGATGCCGCTTGCGTGCTCCATCTTGCTTCTGTCAGCTGCATACTTGTTCCATCCTCAGTATGAAAATTGTATGACCTCGAAGTTTGATCCAGCCAGACTTCCGACCGACTCGCTCACCTACATAAGGTCCCATAATCTCGATTTGAAGCGCGGATTGAATTACGACAACTGGGGTGGATATCTGCGATACTCGCTCGGCAAGCGTGTCTTCATAGATGACCGCGCCGATTTCTATGGACCGGCCTTTTATTCGGACTATGCCACTGTGATGATGACCGGTGAAGGGTGGCAGTCAATTTTGGACAAATATCAGATCGATTGGATCCTTTTCCCCTCTTCGTCCAAACTTGTTGAGACCCTGGCTCGCGATCCGCACTGGTCGCTTATGGCATCAGATCCGGCATCACGTTTATATGTTCGCTCGGCGCTTGGCTTTTCTAAATGAAAAACTAAATAGAAGCGAAGAATTGGCGACAGTTGTCTATCATGTAATCAATCGCATCGTCGCCGATGCCGGGATATACGCCGAGCACGAAAGAGTTGTTCATCACGACGTCGGTATTTTTCAACTCTCCCACGACGCGCATCTCGATATTCTGATACGCCGGTTGACGAATGATGTTGCCGCCAAAAATGTGCCTTGTCGCAATCTTTTTTGATTCGAGATGATTAACAAGGTCGCGGCGTTTGACCGGAGATTCCGGTCGTACGGTCAGGACGAACCCGAACCAGCTTGGGTCGCTGTTCTTCGTCGCTTCTGGAAGGATGAGATGCTCTTCGAAGTCCTTTAATCCTTCGCGAAGATATTTCCAGTTATGTTTTCGCTTTTCGACGAAGTCAGGAAGCTTGGCTAATTGAGCCAGTCCTATTGCAGCCTGCATGTCTGTGAGCTTGAGGTTGTATCCGATGTGGGAGTAAATATATTTGTGATCGTAGCCTTCAGGCAATGAGCCAAGCTGCCAGTCGAAGCGCTTTCCGCAGGTGTTGTCCTTGCCAGGCGCGCAGTAGCAATCCCGCCCCCAATCGCGGAATGATTCGATGATTATTTTGAGGTGTGGGTCTTTGGTAGACACGCAGCCGCCTTCTCCCATGGTAATGTGATGCGCCGGGTAAAAACTGACTGTGCTGATATCGCCGAAAGATCCTGTGCGTTTGCCTCCATATTTGCTACCAAGAGCATCGCAGTTGTCTTCGATCAACCAGAGATTGTTGTCTCGCGCAATCTTTTGAATGGCTTCGATGTCAAAGGGATTGCCGAGAGTGTGAGCCAGGAAAATTGCCCGGGTTTTCGGTCCGACGGCGGCCTCAACCTCTTCTATATTGGCATCGTATGTTGCCAGGTCGACATCGACGAAGACGGGGACAAGCCGGTTCTGAATAATCGGATTGACAGTGGTTGGAAACCCAGCTGCCACCGTTATCACTTCATCTCCTTCGACCAGTTGGCGATCTTTGAGCTTCGGCGAAGTGAGTGCGGACATAGCGAGCAGGTTGGCCGATGATCCGGAATTGCATAAAATTGCATAAAGATTGCCAAGATAATCGGCAAACTGTCGCTCAAAACGGGCTGCAAATCTTCCTGTAGTGAGCCAAAAATCAAGCGATGCGTCGACCAGATGCACCAGCTCTGCATCGTCAAACACTCTCCCGGCATAGGGAATGAATGTGTCGCCTGGTTGAAATTTTGTCGCGGGCCACTCTTGAGCATGAAAATCCCTGACAAGCTCGAGGATTTTTTGTCTCAATTCATTTTTTTCCATAAATCACGCAGAGAGCAATTTCACGGGATAATTATAGCGACTGGATTAGAGTAAATCTTGCTCGGAAAAGGAATACAGATTGGCCGCACGAAAAAAAACGAAGGTGGGAATCTTAGCTGGCGGGCTGGGCACACGGCTTCAGGAAGAGACAACCGTTAAACCAAAACCGATGGTCGAGATTGGTGGTCGACCGATGCTCTGGCATATTATGAAAATTTACTCCTATTATGGATTCCAAGAGTTCGTTATCGCTCTGGGCTACAAGGGCGGCGTCATAAAAGATTATTTTCTCAACTTCAGGACCAGAGACAGCGATCTAATCGTTGATATCAAGTCTGGCGATGTGCAGATACCTGGTGTCGGTCAAGACGTCGAAGACTGGAAAGTTCATCTTATCGATACCGGTATCAATACCATGACTGGTGGCAGACTCAGAAGAGTGGCAGAGTACGTCGGCAAAGAACGCTTTCTCGCGACATACGGTGACGGCGTCGCGGACGTGGACCTCAACGCGCTACTCGCCGCTCATGAGGAATCCGGCAGCCTTGTTACGGTCACGGCCGTGAGACCACCCGCCCGATTCGGCGAAATTAGACTGGAAGCGACCAACGTCATGAGCTTCTCTGAAAAGCCACAGACCGAGTCGTCATGGATTAATGGCGGCTTCTTCGTAATGGAGCCGGGAGTCAAGGACTACATTCTCAACGACGAAGTTATTTTTGAAAGAGGTCCCCTGGAGCGCATGGCTTCTGAGGGAAAGCTCTCATGTTACCGCCATGACGGCTTTTGGCAATGCATGGATACCTTGCGCGATGTTGAGCTTTTGCAGGGCATGTGGAGCAGCGGAAGCGCACCATGGAAGCTTTGGGGTTAGCTGAATACGGAGATGAAAACGATGGCTCAGCAAGCTAGTCAAGGTTTTATACCGAAACCGTTGAGAGTAGTTGAAACGACACCCGTCGCTAAGCCATCAATCGAAGGTGTTATCATCACTCGGCTCAAACAGATTGAGGACGAACGAGGCAAGCTCATGCATATGCTTCGTGCTGACGATTCGCATTTCATGCGCTTCGGCGAAGTCTACTTCTCTGTTGTCAATCCTGCGATCGTCAAAGGGTGGCATATTCATTCGGTGATGACGTTAAATTACGCGGTTGTGTATGGTCAGATACGGCTCGTCATGTACGATGACAGATTGGGTTCTCCGACGCGCGGAACGATCCAGGAGATTTTATTGGGTGAATCCAACTACAATCTAGTCACGATACCGCCGAACATCTGGAATGCATTCAAAGGACTGAGCTCCGAACCAGCGATTGTGGCAAATTGCGCTACACATCCACATGAGGCGAATGAAATTCGGCGAATCGATCCGTTTCACAACGACATTCCGTATGACTGGGAGAAGCATGGATAAAGCTGTATGAAGCATTTGGTTGTTGGCGCGTCTGGCCAAATAGGAGGAGCAATTTATGCTTCGTTGCTCGAGAAGCAGCATGATGCAGTCGGGACCTGGTTTTCACAGCCGGCAAAAGGTCTGCGAAAGCTCGACATCAATGACCGTTCGAGAGTTTTTCGCACGGTGAAGGAACTGGCGCCCGATGTGATCTACGCATGTGCCGCGATGACCAATGTGGATCGTTGTGAGAACGAACCGAAGGAGAGCTTTCAGGTCAATGTTCTTGGCACCGCCAATCTCGTTGAAGCAGCTAATCGATGTGGTGCGACCCTCGTGATCTTGTCCAGCGATTATATCTTCGATGGTGCCAAAGGTCCGTATGCTGAAGCTTCGCTTCCCAACCCGCTTAACGTCTATGGCTATCACAAAATTCTTACCGAACAACACGTTGCCACCTGTGCCGAGCGTTATCTGATCGCAAGAACAACTGTCGTGTATGGCTGGGAAGCGGTCGGGAAGAACTTTATCGCCAGGCTGATTCATAAGCTTTCCCAGGGACAGAAAGTAAAGGTGCCCAACGATCAGATAAGTACTCCGACCTACAATCGCAATCTTGCCAAAGCGCTTATCGAGCTCGTCAATAAAGAGTCCGAAGGCGTCTACAATTTGGCGGGTGCGACCTCTACGGACAGATATAATTTTGCTGTACGCGCGGCGCAGATATTCGGACTAGATGCTCGGCTAATACACCCTGTCTCGACCGCCGAGCTCAAGCAGAACGCTAGACGACCTCTAAAAGCCGGTCTCTCTCTGGAGAAGACTCGGCAAGAGCTCTCGACAAAGTTGCTTGGATTTGACGAAGGTTTGCAGCAGATGCTCAAAGACGAGCTCTAAGAAATTATTCCTGCTGTGGTTGCGGTCGAAATCCAGCTTGTTCTTGCTCGGCCTTTTTCTCGTCGAGCTCATCGATCAACTTCTTATTCTCTGCGTATATGCGCATGTCTTCGTCTTTACGCTTCTCTTTTTGCTTAGCTACAGCCATCTGCTGGATACGAAACCTTTCGTGATCCTCTTTAGCACGCTGTCTTTCGCGCTGCTCTTTCTTGCGGCGTTCTTCGCGTTCTTTGTCCTGTCGAGCTAAAGCCTCTTGCTCACGCCGTCTTCGCATTCTTTCAAGATCGGACATGTGGTGCTCTGACCTCCGCGATTTGCCTATCCAATTATTAGGACTCCTCTGTCAGCTTAGTTTTTGTCGCCAAACTCGTCAAGGGTTGTCCCCGCTTCTATTTACTATATCAGCAATTATGGTGATAAGTCGTCCACGCTGCCTTTGCGGGCGACTCCGGTCTTTATGGCTGCTTCGGCAACGGCTTTTGCGACGTTGTCCGCGACCTGCGGATTGAATACGCCTGGAATGATGTAGTCTTCATTCAACTCATTGTCCTGGACGACACGCGCAATCGCATGCGCGGCGGCAAGCTTCATCTCTTCATTGATGTCGGTCGCTCGAACATCCAGCGCGCCTCTGAACATTCCCGGGAAACAGAGTACGTTATTGATCTGATTGGGATAGTCCGACCGCCCTGTCGCCATTATTCTGACGTAAGGAGCGGCGTCTTCGGGCATCACTTCCGGTGTCGGATTGGCCATTGCAAAAACAATGGGATCGCGATTCATCTTCTTGAGGTCTTGCGCTTGAATGGTACCTGGTCCCGACAAACCCAGGAACAGATCGGCGCCTTCGAGCGCTTCCGAGACCGATCCCTTAAAACCTTGTGGATTGGTGTGCTCCGCGAACCAGTCCTTCATGAAGTTCATGTGGTCTTTTCGACCTTTGTAGATCGCGCCCGTACGGTCGAACCCGATGATGTTGACTACGCCGGCGGAGAGAATAATCTTCGAACAAGAGACGCCGGCAGCACCAACTCCGGTGACAACTACCTTGATGTCCTCCATCTTCTTCTTGACGATTTTTAAAGCATTGATCAGCGCTGCGAGCACGACGACCGCAGTTCCGTGTTGATCGTCATGGAACACCGGAATATCGAGCTCTCTCTTCAATCGATCTTCGACCTCGAAACATCTGGGCGCAGCAATGTCTTCCAGATTGATGCCACCAAATACGGGGGCAATTGCTTTGACCGCCGTGATGATCTCTTCGGTGTCTTGCGTGGCAAGACAGATGGGGAATGCGTCGACTCTACCGAACTCTTTGAATAGCATCGCTTTGCCTTCCATGACAGGCAACGCGGCTTCCGGCCCGATGTTGCCGAGCCCCAGAACGGCCGAGCCGTCTGTCACCACCGCGACTGTGTTGCGTTTGATCGTCAGCTTATAGACGTTTTCCGGTTCATCATGGATAGCCATGCATACACGAGCGACGCCCGGTGTGTAGGCCATCGATAAGTCGTCGCGAGTCTGCAATGGTACTTTGTTGGTGACTCTGATTTTGCCGCCCAGATGCATGAGGAAAGTTCGATCGGACACATGCAAAACTTCGAATCTGTTAAGTGTCTTGATCTCTTGAACGAGTGCGTCACCGTGATCCGAGTCTCGCACCTTGACCGTTATATCTCTGATAATGAAGTTGCCTTCGAATCCGGCAATGTCGACTGCACCAATGTCGGCGCCCACCTTGCCGATCAAAGACGTCACCGCACCCAGACTGCCCGGCTCGTTAGGAATTTTGATGCGCAATGTCATGCTGTAACTGGCACTTGGTCTCACCTGATTTCCTCGCGGTGCTTCCTGCTCGGTTTTGCTTGTGCTGGTCATAATCGGCTTCTTCCGTGATTTTTGTTATCGCCTGTCCATTGACAACGGTACCCGACTTGAAGTCAGAGGATGTGTTAAGCTGGACCTCTGTTAAAGATAACCTTTACGCCACAAGAAAAGGGCGTGCGCGCGATTTTTTTATTTAGTAACCTGCAAAAGACTTCTGGCGCGCATTCGGTTGGCAGATGAGAGGAGAGTAGATATGAGTTCGAAGAAAAGGGATCTTGTTGGCAACTATGAAGTAACCAACGAAGGCATCGTCACGCGGCGAGAGGTCCTCTTGATGGGAGCAATGGCTGCTGCGACTGGGATGGCTGTGCACGGCTCACAAGCCGAAGCCAAAGAATCGGCTGCCGCGCCCGCAGCAGCAGCTGCTGTGGCGGGCGCCTATAAGGCGAAGGACTTCAATGCGCTTGCTGGCACCATGGACGGCTTCAGCGCCGGGCAGATCAAACAGCATCTCGGCCTGTATGCCGGTTATGTGGCCAAGTCCAATGCCATTCATGAGGCACTGAAGACGGTCGATCTTTCGACCGCTAACGCCACTTATTCGGCGCTTAGAGAACTTTTGATCGAGCAGAGCTTCGCACACAACGGTGTGGTTTATCACGAATACTATTTCGGCAACCTCGGCGGCAAAGGCGGCGAGCCCAAAGGTAGTATGAAATCCGCTATCGAAGAGCAATGGGGATCGACAGGCAAGTTCATGGATTTCCTGAAAGCTGCCGGCAAGAGCGCTCGCGGCTGGGTCATTGTCGGCTACAACACGAGAGCCGGTTATGTGGATGCCTATGCACTCGACCTGCACAACCTTGCATCACCAGCTAACATAGTACCGCTGGTAGTGCTTGATGTTTACGAACATGCCTACATGATCGACTATGGCACTGACAGAGCGAAATATCTCGAAGCCTTTATCAACAATATGAATTGGGACGTCGTCGAGAAGCGACTTTCAGTCGCCAGCAAGCATCCTGGCGGCGGTGAGTCGACTAACTAATCGTTGACCAGAATGTAACCAGTATCGGAGACGGCGGTGATGTCATCGTCGTCTTCTTCTTTTATTAGAGCGAAGACTTTCAAGTCATTTCTCACGGATTGCTGATCTCTCGCTTCCAATTGTTGGAGGCTGGTTTCGAAACTGACGCTTGCGCCCCTTCGAATTTGAGATACGGTAATTGCCAACGGATTCGGGGACATCATGTTTGCCTCCTTGGACCTCGTGGTTTTGACTCCCTCACAGTACATTAGGCGCGAGGCAAAGTATCTGGAAAGTACCGCGTTCTCGAATGAGGGATAACCCTGATCCTGTATTGGGGTGGTGGTCTGCGTTTGCGCGTTAAGCGATATCGGTTAACGCGCAGGTGGAACACATCAAGCGTTCGTAATGCGGCATCGGAACGCAAAGCGATGTTGATTAACGGACCTTTGGAAAACATCGAGTGTTCGTCAAGGGCGCAGATCTTGAAGCGATCTCGGTTAACGCGGAGATTTCTGGCATGTAGGCAACTTCCGGCCCCCGGGTATAACCATAATGCCGATGTGAGGGCGCTATCATGAGTCTCGAAGACAAGAAAGACGCATATATGAAACGGATGCTTGGGTCTATCCTCATATTTGCCATCTTGGGCTGTATAGTTCTGCTTCTTGCGACTAGCTACTTGTCGAAAGTGTTTTCCGATGTCTTACCGGCTGGTTAACGCCTAATGTTCACCTGTCTTTATTCGACCATGAACTGCTGTATGCTCCGAGCTTTTCTTGTCCTGCGGATTTGACTCCGTTTTTCGACGAATGACGGTGTGGTTGGATTTCTTGTCTTCGTCAGGTGCTTGCTTCGTTGCCCTCGTTGAGCCTTTTTCGGGCTCGGTGATCTTAAACCGTTTCCGCAGGTCGTCCACTTCTTTCTTCAGGTCTCGCTGCGACTTTTGTAGATCGAGCAGTTGAGTGCGCAGGTCTTTGAGATTGTCGCTTGGAACATTTATTGAGCGGAGAGAACTAATCGCGCGCTGCGCGTCCTTCTGCTGAGGATTCTTGGTCGAGGAACAGGCGAATGTTTCCAACAGTGGTATGGCGCTTGCGTCTTCGAGTGTGCCAAGCGCTTGAATAGCACCACATTGTACTTGGGTACGGCTGTGTGTGAGGTACGTGGCTATAAAGTCGCGGACGTCCTTTTTCTTTTTCTCGTGGCGAGAGAGGAAAGCGATGGCATCCAGCGATGCGTTGATTGTCCGGCTGGTTGCGTCAGCACCTTGCTTGATCAACATCTCCTTAATCGGTTGCGCGAAGGCCGGATCTTCTTGTCGCTTCATCGCCGAGATTGCTGCTTCAGCCAGGCGATTCTGATAAGACTTCTTTTGAAGGTATTCCAGGAAGCTTTGTTTAACCTGTGGATCGTTGTAGGCGCTTAAACCAGTGAGAATGGCGCATTGTATTGCTGAGTTCTTCTCTGTTTTTAAACAAGTCATCAAGGCGAGCATTGCTTTGGGATTGAAAAAACCGCCAATGTTTTTGACAACAGCTAATCGAGCCCTCGCATCGGATTGATTTGTAGAAGCGATTAACGCATCAAGAGCCTCTTCGTTGTGAATGTTCTTAAGTGTATCCGCGGCCTTGGCTCGCACGCCATAGAAGCTGTCACCAGCAAGACAGAGCTTTAGTTTTTCAATCGTGGTTTCGTCCGCACGACCGCTAAGCTGTTCTGCGGCCAGTAATCGTCCGACAGAATCATCCTTGTCGGCAAGTTGCGAATAGAGCATTGTGGTGGAAGGTTTGAAAATTATACTGGCGAGCAAGTTGAACTCCGGATCGATGCGAACTATATATGGTGCGCTCTCGAGACTGACATAGAAATCTTCTTCGATTTCGCGTATCTCTACATCCTTATCTAATATGCCGGACTTTGTCTTGAATCGAAGCTTTAGGGGGAATCGCATCTTGGCGATTTTGTCTCCGGATTTTTGCTGCTGACTTATACTGACCTTTGCCAGTTTTTCGCTTTCATCCCACTCGTAGTTAACTGCCAGTTCCGGAATCGGCGAACTGAAAATCCACTGGTCGAAAAATCGATCGAATGATCTGCCGGAGAGATCTTCGACAATCGAGATCAGGTCTTGGGTTACAACAGTTTGATACTTGTGCTTTTCCAGATACGTTTTGACGCAGCGACGAAAGAGTTCTTCCCCAAGCTGCGACCGCAGCATATGAACCACCCACGATGCTTTTGCGTATGCCCGGTTATAGGAGAACTGTTCGACTGGTTCTGCGTAACGCTTGTTGGCAATTGGTCGCTGATCCGAGCTCGAACTCTGGATCCGTTGTAGGTCGCCATAGAGGCAGTACAGCATCTCGTCTTTTCCGTGCTGATTGCCGGCGAATAGAATCGAATAGTAGGTAGCGAAACCTTCATTCAGCCAGGCATGGGACCAGTCTCTACAAGTGACCAGGTCTCCGAACCACTGATGAGCAAGTTCGTGAGAGACAAGCACTTCACTCATGTAGCCCAGATCGTTGTAAACTCCTCCATATGCATAAATGGATTCGGTGTCTTCAGGGTAAAGAACTGACTCATTCAAAGTAGTAAGAGTCGTGTTCTCCATTCCGGTCTGAGTGAAACCATGAACCACTACCTGACCGTATTGCACCCAGGGATACGGCACACCAATCTCTTTCTCGAAAAAACTCAACGCTTTAGGTGTCGGTGCAAACGCTGATTGGGCGTACTTCTCGTCGCTTGGTAATGTGTAGAAAGAAAGTGGAACACTCGTGGATTGGTCCGTCAAATGCGAAAAATTTCCTGCCACCAGACTGATCAAGTAGTTGACGTGCGGCTTATCCTGCGACCATTTAATCTCGGTGAGCCCTTCTGCATCTTGCTTTTGAGAGACCATTTTGCCGTTTGAAAGTACTGCCATACCGGTAGGCACATGGCAAGTCACATCGGTCTTGAACTTCGAATTTGGATAGTCATGACAGGGGAACCAGTGTCTTGCCTCTATCATTTCTCCTTGGGAAAAGACATGCATGTCTTCCTTGGTGTATCCGTTAGATGGTGCGCGGAAGTAGAGACCATATTGTGGAGTTGCGGAATAGCGCACTACAACTTTGTTTTCGTGACCTACTTCAATTGGAGATTTGAATGTGATGACGATTTTCTCGTCGGTTACATCGAATCCATTGAGTGGAATGCTTGATTTAATATCATGGACAGTAAGGTCTATCCCGTCGAGAGTTAACTCCTGAAGTGGCTTTCCTATAGGTGCAAACGTAAATGTAGCCGAGCCGCTCACGGTTCGTTTTTCGAAATCGGGAGTGACATCGAGAGCAAGCTGTTTTATCTCGACATTTCTATCGGGTGCATACTGCATGTCAACAGGCTCTGCGCCAGAAGTGGGGTTACTCTGACAGTATGCGGGTAACATACAACAGTTGATGCCGCATACAAGCAGTAAGAGTGACAGTCTCGATAATAGCTGTTGTCTATCCATCTATGAGTTTTGTTTATGCCATCGGAATTCGTGAGTTTAATACAATTCTATTCCAAGAACAAAAAGCCAGGCTTCTGCCTGGCTTTCCTGTGTCGTGCAAATACTTTTACTTGGTGCCGTCAACTACGAGCGAGAGTTCGATCTTGTTAGGTGCGGCGGACTGAGCGTCTTCGAAATTAGCGAGCTGTACTTCTCCTACTTCGCCTTCACTCTTCTTCGCTACTTTCACCTTTCTTCCGAAAAATACTGAAGAGCTGTTGACCATCGAACGGTACTCTTCCAAACTCATGTTGGCTGCGCGGAAGGGGCTGTCTTCGACCGGCTTCATCGCAACCGAGATCGGTGCGGAATCGCTATCAACAGGGTAGGCATAGACGAATATTTTTTCGTGTGAAGCCTTATCTCCGCCGTTGGCTGCGATGAAATCGAATTTGAATCCTTCGCCGCCCACTGCAATTGTCTGACCTGATTTGACGAACGGGCTTGATTGGAACTTGTTGGGATAGAGTTGCGTTAACTGCTCGCCGTCGTAGTTGAAGATCATGAGGTTGCAATCTTTGTTGGCTGATACGTTGACTTGTAGCTTTTCTCCGTCTTTGTAGTGGGGCGAATTGCCGGTCTTGTTAAGCCATGCGGTGACGATTGAATCGCCTTCGACCAAGGTAGCCGTGGGTTGTTTTGTTGTTTTCGTTGCTACTGTCGTGTGCGGTTTTACAACCGGGCTTTTGGCTGTTTTCACTGTCGGCAATGTGACCTTCGAGTGATTCTTGATGTGCAACGGGGTGGTAGACGACTTTTGAATCACCACTGTTTTGGCGGCTGGTTCAATCTTGGCTTGTTTAGGTTGGACTTTCTTCGGTTGAATTTGCTTGGGCTGAATCAAGGTCTTTGTGGAATTCTCTATCAAGGTGCCACCATAGGAGTGACTTCCGCCCATGTTTGCCGCCGGCTTAACTTCAGGGAGCTTGTCATTCTTGTTGTCGGCTGTCGTGGCTTTCGACTTTACGGTACCGACGAAAATACCGCGACCGGTACTATTCTTCAGATCTTCTGCTTTGGGCTCTTCCGGAGGCTGGAGATTAGGCTTTTCTGTCGCCGTGGCTTCTGACTTTTGGGATTCGTCTGCCTTGGTTTGGTCGGCATCGTCAGCATAGGCTGGGATTGCAAAACAGGAAGCGACCAACATGGTTGATAGCAGTAAACTTGCTCGCTTCGTCTTCATGGTAAATAGCCTCTCTTTCATAGATTCTGTGGTTAACTCGACGCCCTTCTATATTCGTGTTACCGTCCGCCGAAAATTATTAGGCGGGATCAAAAAAAATTTTTTAGCCTGGACTTTGGGCAACCGGTGGTTTAATCGCCTGATACAAAACCTCGTTGGGATGGTCCTTTTTCAGGCGCAGAAGCCGATTTTGCAGCTCGGACGCGCTGATCGCAATCTGGCATGTATCGGCGCTGGTTTTTGCGGCTTCCTCTTTTGATAACAGGGACATGTCCTTAATTAGGGCGACCAGGTGAAAATTGCCTCCGGGCTTGTCGTCAATTTGGAATGGGTGCTCAGGATCGTAGCCGTGAATGACGAACGATTCGTTGCGACGCGCCTCAGCTGTAATTGACGTGAGCTTCGGGGGCGGATGGAGCTGTAACGCTATATCGTCTTGGGTGTAGTAGACGTAGATGTAGCAGCTATTTCTTGATGTTACCGTAAGCCTGAGCTCATCACCAAACTTGTAATCTTTTGCGGGTTTTTCCAAGGCTACATTGATAAGGAAATTGGGCTCGGTCTTGAAGGACCAGGCATCCTTATATTGGAATGCAAAAACCCCTAACGTTATGATGCCGCAGGCAAGAAAGGCTGCAATGGCCGGGATCAGGTTGATGAAATTGGGCGGTTGATTACCGGACGATTCCGGTACATCGAGCGCCATCAATGCGTCAACGGAGAGAGCCAGTCGGATTGAGGTCGTCGGCAGATTCAGACCTGGCAGCGTTGCCGTATCGCCGCAATGAATTGCCACCACCGATTCGCCGTCAAACAATGCCGTACCCGAGTCTCCCGGTGCCAGCGCCAAATCGTGGAGTAAGTGAAAACGATCGCTCTTTTTCAGAGGGTTGAGATAGCTGCCGATTTGCGCTAATGGAGAAAGTGATGTGGTGTATACGCCCAAGTGCGAAGGATATCTAATTGCCGACAAAGTTTGTTGCTGCTCTATTGCCTTCTCGTAGGCAATAGGCAGAGGAAAGGCACTTGACTCAGGATCTTTGAGGTCG